>DATCWH010000005.1:0-23283 GCA_036566445.1 Nitrososphaeraceae archaeon | reverse complement strand
AGTAGTAAATTTCATGTTGCAATTTTTAGTTACCTGAATCCGAAATATACGTCTTGGTAGATATGTATTATACTAGCGACCAGTTTATGTTTCTCTGAACAAGAACAAACCTAAATAAATCTCATCATTTTCATCTTCATCATCATTAATCTCTATTAAGAAAAAATATGAATATAATCTTAAGAAAGTTGAACACACAATAAAATCTAAGCCGATGTTTCATTTTGAGCAGATATTTACAAGGCTTGCTATCGTGATGGGAATGGCTAGCCCTCCGGTTAACCTCGGTTAAACAGTAAAAAAATTGATGTCAATTAGCAGGTATTTTTGAGACCTGTTTAAGCAGTACATTTAGTAAATGACTTGATCTTAGAATCTTCATGTATCGCTTAAAAATGAAATAACGTGGTGATATACTGTAAAACGATATGAAAAGTGAATGGGAAATGTGGTGAAAATACTGTGCTTATTTTACCCGCCTGAGTTACAGGATAATCTCAGCAAAGGTAAAGAGCTATATTGATTATTCTAAAACTAAGGATAAGGGCCTTCATTTTCACAAAATGAATTCATAAATTAGTGCAATTATCACTTGGATATCAATCGAAATACTTTTAGCAGATGTATAAATTAGTTGAATTATGTCCGTCCTGTTGAAAGATCGCGTTTGGGTTATGCTTTCAGAGGTGGCCAAAAGAGGGGTTTATCCTTTGCATGGATCTAGATTAGGAATTTTCAGAATGCCGGTTGAAATAACAGAGCATTCTGATATTAATGCAATAATCAATAGTCTTAAGAGTTCTGGGTTCAAGGTCGACACGTACGCCGATCGGATCTACGTTACAGATAGATGGACAGAAAGCGGTATTGAACCAATAACTCAAAAAGAGGTTGAAGCAAATTTGGATATAACAGTTGAAATTGTCACAGGCGACGTTGTGGATATTATTTATCAAATTAAGCCCTTGGAATACTTTGGTGACCACTATTGGATAAAAAATTATAGACAAAAAGCAGATACCAATGCAAAAATAATTATCGACACAATAATATGGAACTCTAAAATCGGTGATAAACTAGTAGAGCATTATAAAAGGTCACAAAAATTATCACCTGAGGACGCAATAAAAAAATTAGACGAAATGACACCGCTCAAAAAGAAACCGATATCTCGAGATGCTTCTCTTGCACAGGATACGAAGATTCCAGACAAGAGTTCACCGCAATCTCAAATTAAGGCAGATGCCCCTTCCGTTACAACGCCTTCACAGACTCCTCCAGCAATGACAGGTGGAAATACAACCATTTCTCTTGTTGGGACGGGAAATTCATATTCAAAGATAGAAGGTCCGATAGATCCTGAATTCAAATCTAAACGCCAGGTAGCTGGAACCTATCAGGGAATAAAGGTATGGGGACCGACTGACCCGCCAGGACAGCTTGGAATTTGGGGAACCGAAGTTACAGTAGATTTCGATATTTGTGTTGCGGATGGTGCCTGCATTGAAGCTTGTCCGGTTAATGTTTATGAGTGGCTAGATACTCCAGGACATCCTACCTCAGAGAAAAAACCATTCATGATTAGAGAAAAAGATTGCATTTTTTGCATGGCATGTGAAAATGTTTGTCCTCCCCAGTGCGTAAAGATATTCCAAAAAAATTAATAGGCTTGGACTTACAGTGAACCTATAAATATTTACGTGTACATTTTTACAGTAGGTAGTGATATAGGATAATATCAGAATTTAGCGAATTTTTGTACTCCGTTTTAATAGCAATAGCTTGGATAATGACTGTTTACACTTTGAATTTTAATTATCTGAGTTACATGTCGACAAGGAATTCAGAAAATCACAAAATTAAGAAAAAAATGAATTATACTATTAAAACTTGCCCGCTAGTAACAATTCAGTTGCCAATTTACAATGAAAAATACGTAGCTGCGCGTTTAATTAATGCAATTTGTAGCATGGATTTTCCAAAGGAACGAATGGAAATACAGGTCCTTGATGATTCAGATGATGAAACTTCAGACATTATCGAAACTTTAGTTGATAATTATAAGAAAATTGGATTCAAGATAGCAGTTTTTCACAGGGTAAACCGATCTGGCTACAAAGCTGGAGCTCTCAAAGAAGGATTGAAATTTGCCAGGGGCGAATTTATTGCCATATTTGATGCAGATTTCATTCCTGCGAGTGATTTTTTAAGAAAAGCTCTCCGATATTTTAATGACTCCAAAATTGGACTGGTTCAGGGAAGGTGGGGCCACATTAATGAAATGTATTCAATTTTGACAAAAGCTCAAGCAGTATCTTTGGACTTTCATTTTTTCATAGAACAAAAAGCAAAAAGTCTTACACATCTTTTTATGAATTTTAATGGAACCGCTGGAATATGGAGGACTTTATGTATAAAAGATGCAGGTGGATGGCATACGAGTACACTAGTTGAGGATTTGGATTTGAGTTTCCGTGCACAGATGAAAGGTTGGAAATGTATATTTGATGAGGATCTCGTTGTCAATGCTGAACTCCCTGTGCAAATGAATGCTGCAAAACGTCAACAATTCAGGTGGGCAAAAGGTTCTGTACAAGTAGCAAAGAAACTTTTGATCATTCTATTATTTAATAGAAAACTTTCCATAGATACCAAAATTCAGATATTTATTCAATTAACCAAGCATATTATTAATCCTCTATTTCTAATACAATTCCTCATATTTCCCATATTGTTGTTGATGAATTATCAAATATATGATACTGCTTGGGCTCCAGCACTTGGGATCGTTGCATATCTTCTATTAGGACCTGCAACATATTTGATAATGATTAGAAAAATATGGCGTGAGAAATGGAGAATAAAAGCACTTCAATACCTGTTCATGATATTCTATGTAGGTGGAATTTCCATTAACAATTCTGTGGCTATATTTGATGCCTTGTTTGGAAGAAGGAACGAATTCTTAAGAACCCCAAAATTTGGGATAATGGAAAAAAATCAAGAGTGGCGTAATAACAAATACATTCTACCATTTACAAAAACTACTTTATTAGAGATCTTTTTTAGTGCTTATGGGTGCATTACAATAGCCATATGTTTGCTATCTGGACATCCTATATTGGTTCCTCTAATTGCAATACAAACAATCGGATTTATCTACGTATCGTACCTTAGTATAATCCAATCGAAAAACAATAAAAATAAAACCAGTCCCTTTTTGGAAACGTCAACTAAATATAGTTTACAAAAGATGTAATGGTCAATGATCCACTAACTTGAGATGATTGTGATTGATTGATTGGTGTATTGACGATAACTGTCCTATGTCATATCGGACTAGATGACTCCTGCCTCTCTCAATTTATTTGGTAGATAGGTGTCAGCTAAATACTTGAATCCGTATTTGAAAAATGCGTCCAATTCGCATTTTTCTTTGTGTTCTAGAAACAAATTTAATTCTCTCTTCCATCGTTTATCCTGGAGCCATGGTTTTTTCTTCATATCATTTGCCCTATTTAGATCCTCTGGAGTAGCAGCAAGTCTAGCGACCTTTGGTATATTGTATTCATAAATATCGGAAAACATCATTCCTAGGACCTTTGAGTTTGGTGTTACCAATCTGTCACTATCGTAACTTAAAGATTCGCTTCCAATTTTGTAACGTAATGCAATTCCCAATCCCCATGGATCTGCATCAGCAAAAATAACTACAGGCTTTTTCCACTTTTCGTTTAACATTTTAACCATCATTCTTGTAGCTCGATCTGGCTCTCCTGATCCTGTAAGTAGTATTGCATTATATTTTTGTATAAAACCGGATTTTCTTATATTATTGAGTACCGTGTCTTTTTCAACGACCATGACAAAATCTGCCTTTACCTTCACAATTTCGAGATCTCGAATATTTGTAGGAATCAGTTGGGATGTTGCTCTGCTCCCTAGATTACAATCAATCAAATCTCCTCCCACACTAAGAGTAATGGGCCCTGAAATCATTCCTTTAGGTTTGGAAGTAACAGAAAATTCCTCTCGTGGAACATTTGTCAAAAGCTCAATTGCTTTTATTGCATCATCAGAGTCATCCTGACCATTCCAGAATTTTTGTTGATTTTTTTCATCGCCAACAGTGCTTAAAGTGGCATAATACATACCTCTTATAGTACTTTCCATTTCTTCATCTAACAATTTTCTTATAGCATTTGCCATGACCAAATATTGTGCGAAGGTTGGTATCTTTTTTGAGCTATTAGGACCAACCTGAACTGTTTTATTACCAATAGTAAGCATTCTCCTCTCATCGGACCAGACAGTATTATCATACCCAACTTTTGGAATTTCAAGACTTGGCATAATACCTTCAACAAGAATATCGTCTCCAACGTTTTTCATTATTTTCCTGATTTTGTTAATTATTTCTTGATGTCGTCTATCTTTTGGGGCCATGATCATCTACATTTTATTTTTTAGTAATCGTGCGGGGTATGTTAATCTTATCTGGCCTGGTTTTGTTACCGTGTTTTGAGACACTAGTTCGCGTATCAAATTTGCTTAAGTTATTTTTATTCTCGTTATCGTTGTTAACAATGTACTTTTTGTTATTTAGATCATTTATTTTTTGATTTGAATCTGGAAAGATTTGTTTAGTAATGTTTGTTAATTCCCCGCTAACATATCTTTCTGCCAAATTTTGAAATGCATTGGATAGCTTTTTTGAATCAATTTTTATTGATTCTGATATCGCGTTTATTATGAATGGAATATAATGTTTGTAGAGTCTTAGTTTATTTTCGTCCTCCTTTAACTTTAATTCTCTTCTAATTTGAGCACTTACTTTTCTATAAAGATCTGATAAGCATGATTTCATATATTTTTTCAGATCACCTTCTGAAGCGATACTTTCTTTTCCTGCAGTTTTATATGGTATCTTTGTTGAACAAATATGAAAGAAAATGTGGATTGGAAGATATTCGACGGTCCTGTCAGATTTTGTTTCTACATGGGAAAATTGTTCCTTGACATCCTTTTTTGAAATTCCCATTTTATTTATTCCTACTTCAGAAATTACTTCTCTTGCAACATCAGAACCCTCATCATATAGAAGGGGAATTTTATTGGCAAATCTAAAGAGTTTGAATGAGGGAATGTCCCCTCCGTAAGCAATTCCACATTCTACAATTGTTGGTCTATTATTAACAACGCAAATTCTTGAAGAATAAGCCGTTAGTGCAGGTTTTAATATCTTGGCAGATAGCTGAGTTTGACTTCCAGAGTTGACCGTTTCCTTATTTAGTATAATTGAATATTCAGATGTCATTCCAGCAGTAAGAATTTTTTCCCCTATTGGACTCAAATGGTCTGTATTTGGCGACTGAAATTTTGTATGTTTGCAAACATTTACTACCTTAATCAATTCGTGTTCGTCATATTTGTCTGCCGGTTTTATGGACAATCCAGCTCTTGTAATAATTTCTTTAGCCTTATCGGTAGACATTTTTTGAAATGAATTAGAAAGTATCCCTTGCAGAGTCGTCTTTTGATTCATAAAATTTAAAATAGCTTTCTTCAGAGTTTTAAGATCCATATCAGAAGGATGTGGTAATACTTCCCTCGAAGGATTTGGCATGATCTCTGTTCTTCTTTTGAACGTTACCTTTCCTTCATCTGTTTCAAATGTAATAATTGCATATGGATTTACGATGCTTGTTTGACTGATATAGTCGTAGATTTTATTTTTTGTTATAGGAGATAATTTTGCACGCAGTATGGCTTCAACTTTAAAACCAGACTCACCTTCTATTTGTGACTCATCACTCTTAACGTTCTTTTTAAAGAGAGTGATTGGTTTATTCGTTCCAATATCCGTTCTGAGATCAAAATAGCATTCTGATTCTTCTTCTGATTTGGACCATACCTTCAGAGGATGATCTGTATCTTTAGTTGAAAATGCGGCAATCATTTTCAAACCAACTCCAAATAGACCCCTTTGTTGCTTTTCAACATATTTTCCAGAAGTTAAGAATGAGCAAACAGCGACAGGGACTTTCTCGGACGGTATTCCAATGCCATTATCGTTACAGGATATAGTCCACAGATCATTAATTGGATCTAGCAGCTTTAGTCTTAAGTGAATAACTGGTAATATGTGATTTATTTCGCAGGAATCCAATGAATTTTCAATCAACTCTCTCACTGACATGTAGAGAATCCGTTCACCAGTAAAACCTGCCAGAGCAGAATTATCGACAAAAAATTCTGATTCAGCTTTTTTATCATAACGGATTTTTGTTTTTTGTTTTTGAGCTATTTGTAAAATAGTTTTTACTTGTTTTGTTCCCTTCTCTAAGACTTCAGTTGTAACTTTTGACGTCAACTGGTCCAAGTTTGTACGTTACTAAATTTAACCTTTTATCAAAAATAGTCAGATTGTTGTGAATATGGATAAAATATCCTAAATTGATGAGCCATATGGAGTCGCCTCTTTCTTTAGTTTTATAATATTGTGAGAGCTGAATTGTAACAATAGCCTGTTTTTACCTTTGAGAACCACTATAAAATCAGAACCCGTACCAACTATTTCGCCGCCAAAAAGATCTTTAATTTTCATCCTAAATCATACTTCTGTATCGAATATTAATATTAAGGCATTTAAATGACGGTTTCACTTTGTAATTACTGAGGTAAAAATAATAATTCCCATTTACATCTTTACCTAGCTTATGGATGTCGAAAGTAAGATTGCACTTGTTTTGAGAGAACCTACAGAAGAGGTTGTTGAGATAGAAGAATTAAGGAAAATTTTCGAAACTAATTCAAAACCTCGCCATTACATTGGCTTAGAAATTTCTGGAAAACTTCATTTGGGAAGCCTGATTTTGACTGGTTACAAAATTAATGATTTTATTGAGGCGGGTGCCGATTGTAACGTATTCCTTGCAGATTGGCATACGTACATAAATAATAAGCTAGACAATGATTGGGAAAAAATAATTGAGGCTTCCAAATACTATAGTGAGGCTTTCAAAATTTTTTGTCCAGGAGTAAAAATCATTTTAGGTTCAGCCCTGTATGATAATTATGATGATTATTGGAAAAACTTTATGATCTTTAGTAAACATATGACATTATCCCGAACGTTAAGAGCGCTGACTATTATGGGTAGATCAGAAAAAGAAAAACTTGATTTTTCGCAATTAATGTATCCTTCAATGCAGTCTGCAGATATTAAGGCATTAGATTTGGATATTGTTCATGCAGGAATGGATCAAAGAAAAATTCACATGCTTGTACGAGAAATTTTCCCAAAATTGGGATGGAAAGTTCCAGTATCTGTTCATCATCATTTACTCCCCGGCCTCAGTGAGCCATCAAAATATGCTCTGGATGGGACTGACCAAGACGATTATAGGATATCAAGTAAAATGAGCAAAACAAATTCAAAGCGGGGCATATCAATTCACGATGACGATAGTACGATAAAAAATAAAATATCAAGAGCTTATTGTCCTGTTGGCGTATCAGAAAATAATCCTATATTAGAGATCATAAAGTATGTGATTTTCCCCAAATTTTCACAATTTCAGATTGATAGATCTAGCAAATATGGTGGAAATATAGTTTATAATGATTATGTGAATCTTGAATACGATTACAATCTGAAAAAAGTTCACCCTAAAGATTTGAAAGACACCGTTTCCATTTATTTGAATAAAATAATGGAACCTATTCGTAATCACTTTAAGGACTGGACTATAGTAGATGAAATTTGAGATCGTATTACGAGTTACAAAGGATTAAATTAATATTAATTACCATATTCATGATATTTTGAATAATACTTGCGATATCCTTATCAAAAATGGAAATGCAATTATTCCCTTCAATGGTATTGTTAATACCAATATTCTTGTTGAAAACGGAAGGATAAAAGCATTAAAGAAAACAATTGAGAATGTTAGTGCGAATAAAATAATTAATGCAGAGAACAGATACATTTTACCAGGTATTATTGATCCACATGTTCATTACGGAGTTTATACACCTATAGACAGTGCCGCAATAACTGAATCAGTCTCGGCTGCGACGGGCGGAGTAACGACAATAATGCGTATGATTAGACTTGAGGGCACCTATAGAAAAATTGTCAACCATCTCACTGTAAGCAGGGATACTCATATAACCGATTATGCTGTACATGCTTCAATACTTGAACCTGGTCAAGTTAACGATATGAGTTACCTGAAAAGGATAGGAATTAATTCTTTTAAAATTTATATGAATTTAGGATCTGACCTAAAAAAAATTCTGACTGATCTCAGTCCTGGTGAAATATCGCTAAAGGAAATTGAAGTAGATATGACCGATAAACTACTAACTGAGATTATTAGGAAGGGTTCGGCCTTAAGTTCTATAATACTAGTGCATGCAGAGGACCATGCACAATGTTCCAAAAACATGCAAGAGATGCGTAAGTTGAATGAACATGTCAGTTCAGGTCTCCTCAAGTTATGGTCATCATTAAGACCAGAATCATCAGAAATCAATTCAATAAGAAAGATAATGAAAATTGCGTCGAATTATAAGCCAAATCTGTATTTTGTTCATATTGGATCAGCAGAGGCTTTGTATGAAATTTACCAAAATAAGAGATTATATCAAAACCTAAAAATTTGGATTGAAACATGTCCTCATTATTTAACACATAGTACGGATTATGATAACATCAAGGGGAAAGTGGTTCCTCCCCTAAGATCAAAAGGAAATCTTGTAAAGTTATGGGATGCTATAAGATTGGGCATAATTGATACTATAGGAACAGACCACGTCGCCAATGATCTAGAGAGAAAAAAGGCAAAAGGGAATTTTTGGAATGCCCTCTCAGGATTTCCAGGCTTGGCGACATTGCTTCCAGTAATGTTAAGTGAAGGGGTAAATAAGAAAAGAGTCGATCTTATCAGGATCTCCGAAATTTGTAGCGCGAATGCCTCAAGAATTTTTGGACTATTTCCAAAAAAAGGAACAATAATCGAAGGATCAGATGCTGACTTAACAATTGTGGATTTGGAAAAAGAGCAAACCGTAAGTCCGGATATTTTACATTCTCATTCTGACTACACTATTTATGATGGTTGGAAGCTAAGAGGTTGGCCTATTATGACTATCGTGAGAGGAAAGATAGTAATGGAGGATGGAATAGTGGATCAATCATATATTGGCTATGGTAAGTTTATTAAAACTACAAAAAATTCTAAATAATTAATTATATAACATACAATCGTAGGGATACAAATCGTTTAAATTACATCTTGTCATCAATATTCACAGTTTTTGAGGAACATTTTAGAAGTGCAGGATGTCAAAAAATATTTCCCACTTAGGACAAGCGTATTTTCTTTTATGAATCCTAGAAAAAAATTTTATAAAAGGGCATTAGATGGTGTCAGTCTAAACATTCCAGAAGGACGAGTTTCTGTTTTGGTGGGTGAATCAGGTTCTGGTAAAACTACATTGGCTAGAATAATCTTGCGCGCAATCGATCCAGATTCAGGTTCAATTATTTTCAATGGCAGTGATATTACCAAAAAAACAGGCAAAGAACTTCGAAATTTTCGCAAACAGGCACAAATGATTCATCAAGATCCGTATAGTTCACTTGATCCACTAATGAAAGTCTTTGATATTATAAAGGAACCAATTGATATTTTTTATAAAGACTACTCAAGTGAAGAACGAATTAATAAGATCCTTACCGTTTTAGATGATGTAAACCTAAAGCCATCCGCAGAATTTGCAGAAAAATTTCCTCATATGTTATCTGGTGGGGAAAGACAGAGAGTTGCTATTGCCAGATCTCTAGTTATTGAACCAAAGTTAATTATAGCAGATGAGCCAGTTTCTATGCTTGATGTTTCAATTAGAGCGCAGATACTCGAGATAGTAAAGCAGTTAAGTATTAATCGTAAAATAACTGTCTTCTACATTACACATGATTTGTCAACATCAAGATACATTGGAGACGAGATCTCTGTCATGTATGCTGGCAAGATTGTTGAAAGTGGATCAATAGATAGTGTATTGTCTAATCCACTTCATCCTTATACCCAAGCTTTGTTAGATGCCATTTCTGAACCTAAATTTGAGAATATTGACAAGGAAAAGATAATTAGAATAAAAAATTTTGACTCAGCTCCTGCAGACAGAGGTTGTAAATTTTTCAATAGATGTCCATATAGCATGGAAATATGTAAAAAAGAACCAGAATTGGAAAGGAAGGAACAGAATCATAATGTATCGTGCTTTCTCTATGACAAAAAATGAAATCTGAAAATAAAGCAAATAATAATTAATTATTTGTATCTTGCAAAATTTAAAATATATCCGAACCTAATGTTAAAGTAATTCGGCCATACTAATTGAAAACAGAAAAAATAAAAACCGATGGGGTATTAATTTCTACGGACATCCTTCCATCTTTTGTATAAAGTAGCCGTTTTGTTGTATGCTCTCTTCAACTGTCTTTGGTGCTTCTTGCACGTGACAAAACTGACATTCCTCTTGCGTCATTTTTTGTCCTTCTTGATCGGCATCTTTTAAGTATTCCTTTCCGTATTCTATTGCTTTTTCATGTGGAGTTGAAGATTCCACTATAACGTCAAAGTGCATAATCTTTCCATCTTTTTTTGTTACATATGTATCGTATACAGCACATTCCATGCCAATATGGTAATCAGAATCTCTATTTATTCTATTCAATGGCTGCAAGAAGAAGGATTAGCTCCAATACCCATAACTGTGAATAAACACTCATGATTATTATATACAACTGATATGATAATGTTTGTGCACTTAACTAAAGAGGAAGAGAACGCGATAGATGAACAGCATGGTCAAGCTATTTCAACAGCATACAAGATATTGTTATCAATAGGCAAAGCAACCGATGCAGAAAGATTAATTCCTATAGACTGGGTGCACCTTTCTGGTGTAAATTACAACACAATAGGGGACGTAGGAGTCAAATTTCTTACAAAATACAGTCAAGAAGCACGATTTATAGTTCCTACCACAATAAATCCAATGGGATATGACAGTCATAAAGAGAATAGCCTATCTAGCAATTTCAAAAGACAACAGAATGAAATAGTTAAATCTTATGAGAAAATGGGGTCCCTTCCTTCATTTTCATGTATTCCCTATGAATTAATTCAATTACCAGATAGAGGACATAATGTTAGTTTTGCAGAAAGTAACGCAGCCGTATTGGCAAATTCAGTATTTGGCTTACATACCAACAAAGAAAGTTCCCTTAGTGCTTTGGCTAGTGCCGTAACTGGCAAGGCGCCCTACTCGGATCTTAGAATTGAAAGTATAAGAGATCCTAAAATCAAGATTAAGATAGAAACAGAGCTCAATACGGAATTGGATTACGGAATATTGGGATATTTTTCTGGCAAATCCATAAGAGAAAGTTGTGTATCATTCGGTCCCCGTATTAGTGACATGGATATGTATAAGACGAAGTCTTTAGCGGCTGCGATGGGTACTTCTGGTACATGCGGAATGTTCTCTAATAAGGAAATAAATGGCGAAAGTATTTCATTTGGAAAGGAGGAAGAAAAATCAGTAATAGATGAGCTCAATACTACTGAATCTGGGGATGTAATAACACTAGGAAGTCCTCAACTTGGAACATATGAATTGCAGCTATTATCAAGTATGATTGGAGGTAAGAAATTTTCAAAAAAATGCATGATCTTCTGTCCACGAGCTATATACGAAAAGGCTTCTGATTCTGGAATCGCTCAGAGACTTGAAAATGCGGGTGCAAGTATAATCTGTGATGCATGTACCTGTTTATCACCTCTATTAACACCTGAGAAATACGACGGAGTAATTACAAACAGCGTCAAGGCAGCCCACTATCTCAACAAATCTAACGGTATATCAGTATGTCTGACCGATTTAAGTTCCATAATAAGGAAATATACAAAATAAAAGATTTACCATGAACTATTCTCTGAGATGTAAAGTAATTGTAGACGGTAGCGCAAGTGGAAGGATTCTGGCAACGAGGCAACCTATCAATTTCCTATCTTCGGTGGATCATTTGACTGGGATGATAACTGATAAGAATAACGAATTGTGTGGTAAATTTCTTAAGAATCGTGTTTTAGTTTTTCCACACGCAGTTGGAAGTAGTGTCGGTGCTTATACGATTTTTGCGTTGAAATCGAATGGCGTATCACCATCGGGAATAATATGTACCTCAAAGACAGATATTACAACTGCATCTGGATGTGCAATTGCAAACATACCATTGCTTGAACTTTGTAGAGATCAAGAATTTCCAGAAATAAAAAATTGCAATGAAGGAATAGTAGACGGAATTTCGGGAATCCTACAAATCAAAAAGTTTTAATTTTATTTATTTAATTTTATTCAAAAGGTGCATGGCATTTGACGGGCGATCGGATCCAAATAATGGATATGAAGAGAAAAGTCCATGCACCTCGATAGTTTTAGAATTTGGATGAGAACATGCGAAATATTCGCTTTAATGGGGAATAACCAGAATTTTTCAAAATGCATTGATTTAATTCCTTCTTACCCACCTGAAGTTTTAATTATTCTCATATTGCATGATTGTAGCATGTCATTACGTGGAATTACTGTAGCCATTACATCAAGTCGGAGAGCCTCTGAACTTGCGAGTATAGTTCAAAAATTTGGAGGTGTTCCATACATAGCTCCGACTATAGGAATTAGAAATAACGATCCACTAATTTCTGAGTGTAATAAATTTATAGAAACAATCAATTACAAGAAAATGCATTTTTTTGTTTTTATGACCGGGGTTGGTGTATTCAATCTTTTTCAAAATCTTGAGAAATCGTACCAGTTGAATAACGTGATTGAAAGGTTACGTGATACTGTAGTAATAGCAAGAAGTAACAAGCCAGCAGCGGAATTAAGAAAATTTGGTATTGCAACTAACTTTGTTCCCAATATGAACACGATTGAAGGCGTCATCGACCTGATAAGTAAATATGATGTCAAAAACAAGAATATTGGAATTTTGTGGCACGGTGACTATTCTGATTTATTTAAAGGAAAGCTTGAATCTTTAGGTTCGAATGTGTTTCAATTTTCATTATATTCTTATTCAACAAGTCTTGAACAAAAGAACGCCATCATGTTGAAAGAAATGGGGTATGATTACGTGGCTCCGACTGAAGAGAAAATTGTAAAGCTTATTGAGGATATAATTGCAGGTACTATAGATGCAATCACCTTTACGAGTCCACCTGCAGTTAATGAGTTCTTTGAATTCGCAAAAAGGAACAATAAAATTGACTCACTAAAAGATAGGCTGAACCATAATCAGCTTATTGTGTCTGTAGGGCCCTCTACTTCAAAAATGCTTGAGAAATACCAAATAAAGGTGGACGTTATGCCAGCTACTTACCGCATGGGGTCTATGGTGAAGGAGATGGATGACTTTATTGCATCATATGATTAGCAAATCTCATGAGTAGCTCAACGTACTGTAATCATAGCGAAATTGTTATGAAGATCACGTAACATTTTTTATAAGGTCTTTCTAATTATAGATAGATTGTCTAATTTTTGTCCTGAGTGTGGTGGGGAATTAAAGTTGGATACTGCTACCAAAAATTTCATATGCAAAAGCTGCGGTCTTTTTGCGTCCAGGGAAAAAATGGATGAATTAAGAGATAAAACCTTTAGAGATGAGGGTAATGATAGGAAAAAATATCATGATGACTATCTTGACTGGTGGACATCTTCAAAGAAAGATAAAGAGAGAATGTAGATAGAAAATTTAGGAATTAAGCCGCTAATTACAAAGCAGCGTCCATTATTGGTACCATATGATCTTCCTTTCTGGTCTTTAGTGCGGTCATTAGTTCAGTCTCAATAATCCTGGGCAATTTTCTTATTTTGTTTACAACTATATCACGCATTTCTTCTAAGTTTTTTGCTCTTATTTTTAAGAGAAGATCAAATCTTCCATGCATTTCATGGATTTCTAGGACCTCCTCTATTGTTGAAAGACTATTTGTTACTTCATCGGCAGTTCCGGGTTCTATGTTTATACCCATAAATGCAAGGTGGTCGTAACCAAGTTTATTGTTGTCCAAAGATATGGTAAATTTTTTAATTATGCCTACGGCAAGTAGTCGCCTGACTCTTATATGCACAGTAGCATCAGATATTCCAATTTGTTTTGCTATTTCTACAAACGGTAGAGAGGAGTCTTTGTTCAGGATATTAATGATTTTGAGATTAATTTCATCAATAACATCATGGCTGGCGTTCAAATCAAAAATTAATTTATAGCTATATACTTAAATGCTTTTTCAAAAATTCTACGTAGTAATTAATCCAATTTGCTTGATTTATGCGTTAGATGGTAAAAAGTATTAATGATGTATGCCCCCTGACAATATTTATTCAGATGTCCAAACAGTGCAGCAAGTGCAAGAAAAACACTGCCATTTACTTAAGACTGTACTCTGGAGAATTATTATGTAAAAAATGCTTTATTAAATCAGTGGAATATAAGGCAAAAAGGACACTATCAAAATTTTCAATGATAAAACATGGTGACCGAGTGGCCGTTGCGGTATCAGGAGGTAAAGACAGTCTTGCGCTCTTGAATATACTAAAAAGCATACTTAACAGTGTAAAACCTGAACTTGTAGCCATTACTGTGGATGAGGGAATTCAAGGATATCGTGATGAATCTCTGAGAATTGTAAAAAATTTTTGCGCCAACATAAGCGTTGAAAACAGAATTGTAAGTTTCAGCGAGCTTTTTGGCCTATCAATGGACAAGGCAATGGAGGTTAGACCCTCAGAGAAAATTTCATCATGTTCTATGTGTGGAACCTTTAGGAGAAGGGCAATTGATCTAGTTGCAGAATCATGTGGTGCGAATGTAATTGCAACCGGACATAATTTGGACGACTATATCCAAACCTTTCTTATCAATTTATTTGCTGGCGATGTTGAAAGAATCGGCTGGACGTATCCAGAACCAGTAGAATATGGAAGTGGTGGATTAAAGAAAATCAAACCATTAATGGAAATATACGAGAAGGAGCTTGTATTGTATGCCATTTATCTGAATATTCCATTTCAAGCAGAAGAATGCCCATATAAAGACGAAAGCATAAGAAGTGCCTTTAGAAGCCATTTGAACAATCTTGAGAAAATTCACCCTGGAATAAAATATAATGCGTACAATTCAATTTTGAAGATTGCAAAGAAGGTAAAATCTACAAATAATGTTATTATTAGAGAACATAGACGATGTTTGGTTTGTAATAGAGATTCCTCTGCCAACATATGTTCAGTTTGTCGTACCTTGAATCTATTAGTAAAAAAAAATTGAATCTTATTTCACACAACCCGTTAATGTCATTTGAAAACTAAAAGAAATACCCTTGATCCACACCAATGAAAAGTTGCTAATAACATAAATAAAGGGACAGAACAGAGACAGTACTTCATAGAATGAAAATTCAGCATAAAAGATACCCCTTTTTGTTACTGCTAATAATATCGACTTTAGGTATATTCTTCGAGTTAATTTAAGACAGTCATTTTCACGCTTTAAACCTTGATATACTCTACATTTATGGCAATTCAATTAGGCGTTTGTACTATAAGTTTTAAATAAAAATTTGGCAAAATTGTAGCGTCTATCTTGAATTCATTGTTGGGATAGTCAATTGGTTGGTGCTGTGTCTTCGGTGGATAGGCACCAATCAATCAATTACATTATATAGATAGATTATTGTCTCCCATTAAATGACGAGCATAAATTGATAGTAATCGTAAACTAAAAGAAATTGATTATTGGAAAATTATGACTTGTAAAGAAGATAGACTTTATTTTTACCAACAGGATACACAAATATATCTAAATTGTGTAATAATTTTGCGGTAGTAGGGAGGATTGGGGTGTTAGCCGTACCCCAAACCGGAAATCGGCTTTATGCTGGGATCAGTAACTACTGGGTAAATCTATAGATGTGAAGTTCCAGCTTGCTTTGCTGATATGAAACCACGCCGTGTCGGATGGGTATGAGCAACGATATATGCGAAGGCATGTGCTTGATTGTGAATTGTCGAAATGGATGAGGTCCGGGAGGGTGCAATCCTAAGGCAGCGTATCCATGCTAGCACGTCTACGTGATTGATCTTGCAGAGCTTGAGATTGGGCTTTACTTTTATGGTGGTACCGGTAGGCTACTACCGCATTTAATTGTTATACCTCTACCCAAATCATTACAGCCAGTGTTTTATCTGTAAAAATCCTTGCTGTGGTTCACCTTTTAATAATTTAATGAGTGATATTGCTTGGGGAACCGATAACACTGGTTTATGAAAATGATTATCTGTTCCTATTCTCGGACAAGCGACCTGAATAAAAGCATCAATGTCCTGAAATGATAAAAGACGTTCATCTGTAATTTCAGTCATAGCAATTAGCAGGATCTCTTTGCCCACCTGTTCCAGTGACCTTTTGAGTTCTAATGCCTTAATATTGGCAAATTGTCCTTCCTTTAGTCCAATAATTATTCCAATACTCTTCGCATCCTGTGCTTTATATATCGATAAAATTGCCTTTTTTTCGAGTTTACGTGCTATATCATTAATTTCTGAATATTCATTAAAGTAGGGGTCCATCATGAAGGTGGGCTTCTGCGTAACGATCGCAACACTGGCAGAGTGAAAAATACTCTGTCCCAAAAACAGATATGCGTCAACTTGATCCTTGGTATCATAAACTGGATAGAACTCGCAGCCAAAAACTTGGGCATCATTGAGGTGACCCTTACCCCTGCCAATAACAACGTCATATCCATAATATTCAAAAATCTCCTTTACTTTTTGCACCGACCGAAGATACTGACTGTTGGTCACAAGGGAAATTTTTTTAAGTTTCTTCTTTTTTAACTCAATCGCACATCTTTTTGCAATCTTGCCAAAATCTATATCATCAAAAGCATCTACCATAATTACTTTATCTCCAAAATTCTCCATGGATATAGTGTGTCCAATGTTGAACAAGATGTCTACACCTAACATTTCCGCAGCATGAATATTTAGATCACATGAACCCCAGGATGTGTCTCCAATAACGTACACTGGTAAATTGTATTTCTCTGTCAACTTGTGTGCGCAGCTTTGAATTTTTTTTAGGATGCCATCTGGTCCGTCTAGAGCAACTGAGCGTGGCTTTCTTTCTTTAATTGTGGAAAAGATCTTTTCCTCGTCTATATGAATCAATTAACTACTCATCAAACAATTCAATTAGTCTAATTTTAAGATATAATTTGAATCTGGCAATTATGATTAGAAGCTTTATTTGTTTCTCTGAATGTCTATAGAGTAAGTGGTACTAGAGAATTCGGGCAATCTTACATCATTTCGTTCTGGTACTATAGTAATTCTGTCTCTATCAGGTCTAACCGAAATGTTGATCTTGTTCAGACCTTCATTGGTACTAATAAAATGATCAAAATTCAGGTTGTTAAGGTCCGATCTTATTGAGTCAGGTAATTTCGGTTCCAGACAGATATTATTTTTAATCATGTTTGGTTTAATTCCCAGCATTAATTCACGTAACGCATAAACATATAATCCAACTGACCATGCTTGAAGTATACACGAATTAAATGGCTCTGGTCTGTCACCACGGTACGTTTCCGCGTACATCCCGTTTTCAGAAATAATACGATCGGCCATTACTGAAAGATACTCGAGAGCTTGCTGAGTCCTTTGGTTTTTTATTTCACTTATTGCTGCCCAACCGGTAACAAGTGGCCACACGGCGCCATCATGATATAGTGAAGGATGATACTTGGGATCCAAAGTGCTCAACGACCTCACACCCCATGTGGTAGTCATATCATCTTTTTCCAATCTTTCTAGAACTAATCTTGCCTTGTGCTCATCCTTTACTACTTCAGTAAGCAAAAGTACTAATGAATTTGGACGAATACTACTATCTTTAGTCAAATCCTTACGAATAGTATCATAGTAAAAGCCGAGCTTTGGTTCCCAGTATTCACTATCAATCTTGTTTCTTAATTTTTGAGCAGATGAAAGCCAGGTTCTTTCGTGCTCTTTATCGTCAACTATCTTTGCTAACTCACTTCCTATTATCAAGCTTTCATAAAATAATGCTTGGACATCATTGGCGCTCTTTCTTCTATCGATATGATCCATCCAAGTAGAATCCTGAATAGGCAATTTTTCTGCGGTGCCGGAAAAACCGTGTTCAATAAATCCATCATAGTCAATATCTTTAAGAAATCCCGAATTAACCAGATCAACTATGGACCCCCACCTTTTTGAGAGATATTGGATGTTTCCTGTACCCTGTACATACTCACGAATAGCCCATGGAAATAAAAAGGTTGAATCTGCAGATCCATACGTAGTACTATGAAGAAATGTTCTCCCACTAATCACCATGGGTAATTCCCCTTTCACTGCACCATTGTAGTTATGTTTTGCCTGACGTTTCAAAAAATTTTCTATCACACGCAGGGAAAAATCATATTGTCCCATAGACAAATATCCTCTTAGTGACCAGCCCGTATCACGTGCCCAATAATTGGGAAACCTAGGAAGACCTGCACTGATACCCTCCCCAAGGTTATCATAATTTGCCTTCAGGTACTCAAGAGCAGTCTTTGCCTTTTTGAGTGCCTTTGCCAACTTCACAATTATTGAATCTGAGATTGAACTAGAAGATGCGTGATGTATTGTAAACGTAGATGCTGAAATATTATTATGATGATTTTTTGTTTCTTCAAAAAGTTTTTGATAATTGTCTCTGATGTTCTTGTATTCATTTAGACACTCTTGAGCACTTGTAAAATCACCAGCGCCTATTAATGCTATCTGCTTCGTCAAACCTTCTTCAAGTTCTAGATCATAAGATAATTCCAAATCGTTATCAAAGGAATCTGTTAGTATCTTTGAGGGTTTCAAATTCTTTGGAGAAACACCTATAGTTCCAAAATAGTGTGCAACCCCTTTTTTTGCGATGGTTCTAATCTGCAAACAGTTCTCTGATTTATAAAATCTTGAAAAATTACTTTGCGAAATTGCAGCTAATCCATAACTGGTAATGTTACCATCAATTAAGAAATGAACTCTGATTTTCTTAGTTTGTTTCTTTTTTGTATTTAAAGCAAAAAGCTCATTAATTTTCTCGGAATCAAAATTAAGTATCTGGATAAAACCTTTGTTTTCAATTGGTACAAATAATATTCTTTTAACATGAATTCCCGCTACTTCGTGATGAGTACATAGGCTCCCATTTTCATGCCTCGATGAAATGACAAAGTTTGGAAGTCTTTTTCTAACTCCCTCGTCTACCGAAATCTCCACAATAATTCTTCCAAATGCCCTGGCTGGCGGTACATATAATCCTCCGTTATCATATCTTGCACCCATCCAGGTCCAATTTGCCGACAGTGCGCCACTAGAGGAACAAACTATGTAAGCCTGCCTTCCGGAAAGCACTAATGGCGAAGCAAAATTCATAAACATAGTCTCACCGTAGGTTTGGCTATCTGATTCTTCTGGCAAATTTGATGAAATGATTACCTTTTCTTTCATATTGCTTGCATAATCCTCAATTGTAAATGGAATAATTATTTGCTCAAAACCTTCTAGTTTACTCATTATAGTTATTTTGTGTTTCTTTTGATTGTCCAGCTCCATACCTATGACCAAAAACCTGGCACTTTGAAACGGTTTGAACTGAAGTGGTCCTGTTTCAGATAATGCTGAAGCATTAACTATTGTGTCAGATGTAGCTATCTGAATGGATTTTTTCGATATTGGTAGCTCATCCACATAGATATCAAGAGATACAATGTTTCCACCTAATGGAACAGGAGGATTAATAAGTGAAAATATGAAACCATTCTCCTTGACATTCTCATTCATAACAATTGCATTTTTAAGACTGCCTTCAACATATGAAAGGACAGTGTGAGTTTTGTCAAGTGTTCTTGTCATAATGGTTCTCCAAAGCGGCCAAATAGGAAATATTCAATATTCTTCTTAATAACTGGCAATTTAACCTATATTAAAACTATTGATCGAAAAATTTTGTTTGTATAAATAAATTAATAGTTTATCTAATATAATTTAACTATTTTATGCACCAATACTATTAAGGGGTAATAAATTGATTGGGGAAAGTTAAGATAAGAAATCTTGAAATTGGACACGGAATCCCAAAAATAATGGGAATTATCAATTCCAGCCCAGAGTCCTTTTATAAAAAATCCATTTCAGTAGATAAGAAAATTATTTCTGAAAGGGCAATACAAATGGAAGAGGAAGGTGCTGATATAATTGATATCGGAGGAATGTCTACAGCGCCTTATCTTGATACACTTATTTCAGTAGATAAAGAGGTAGAAAGAATACAAAATGCAATCAGTGCTGTAAAAGATGTATGTAGTATTCCACTTTCGATAGATACAGCACGAGCAGATGTGGCTAAAGCGTCAATTGAGATGGGGGTTGATCTAATCAATGATGTTACAGGGCTCAAATATGACGATAAAATGAAGATTATAATTTTTTCATCGGGCTTGCCTGTGATTATAGGTGCTTATGGGAATAGATCCATCACATACAGGTCAGGAGATATTTCTGAAACAATCGACATTTTACAGGAAAGTATACGCTTAGCAAGCGAAGGTGGCATAAATGAGCACAAACTCATTATTGATCCTCTAATTGGTTTTTTTCGAGCGGCGGGGAATAATCCGTTTTTTACAAAGATAGCTCATCAAAATTGGTACGAAAGAGACATAGGAATCATATCAAATCTAAAGAATCTATCAAATCTCTCAAAACCCATATGTATTTCAGTTTCAAGGAAATCGTTCATAGGTCATCTATTCAATTTGAACGAGTCAGAGCGCCTTATCCCGTCAATTATTACTCAAGTTATTTGCATCTTAAACGGAGCAGACATTATTAGGACTCATGATGTTAAAGAAACTAGAGTTGCGCTAGAATTGCTGGGACGAATGTCCAAATGGTTCACTTGAATCTGGAAGTATCTGTGAACTGGTTGAAGGAAACTGTTCAGAAGAAAACGCTTATAATCCCAACACAAATATAAAAATCAAGGAAATATTGGAAGTAAAAGAAGGTTTAACTTTTGATGATGTTCTCCTCATTCCAAAACGGTCTCCTATAATTTCTAGATCGCAAACCGACCTGAAAACAAAATTAACCAAAAATATTTCGTTAAATATCCCGCTAATCAGCGCAAACATGGACACGGTCACCGAATCTAATATGGCAATTGCTATAGCAAAAGAAGGTGGGATAGGCATTATACACAGATTTATGACAATTGCAGATCAGGTAGATGAAATACTAAGGGTAAAAAGATCAGAGTCCGTAATTATAGAGCAACCTTACACTATTTCACCTTCTAAAACTGCAAATGAAGCATCCAAGGTAATGCAGGAGCTTGGTGTATCTGGTTTGTTGGTAATGGATGAGGATACAAAAAAATTAGTAGGAATAATTACCAATCGAGATATCATGTTTCAATATAAATCAGATACCAAGGTAAGCGATCTTATGACAAAGGATCTTGTTACGGCAAAACAAGGAATTTGTATCGAGGAAGCAAAAGAAATTCTACATAAAAATAGAATTGAAAAACTACCTGTAATTGATGATTCAAATAATGTTGTTGGACTCATTACTAGTAAAGATATAATGAAAATGGAACGATATCCATTCGCCTCAAAGGATAGAAAAGGTAGATTGTTGGTTGGCGCGGCCGTTGGAGTAAAAGGTGATTATTTAGACAGAACTGAAGAATTACTTAACGCAGGAACTGATATCATCGTAGTAGATATTGCACATGGTCACAGCGACAATGCAATTAATGCTATTCGCATGATAAAAAAAGCGTTCCCAAATTGCGAACTAATTGCAGGAAATGTTGCCACTGGCGAAGGAGTAAAAGACCTCATTAAAGCTGGGGTTGATGCTGTAAAGATTGGTGTAGGGTCTGGTTCAATATGCATAACGCGGGTCATCACTGGTTCTGGGGTTCCACAACTAACTGCTGTTGTTGATGGTGTAAAAGTTGCAAAGGATTCTGATGTGCCCGTGATATCTGACGGCGGAATAAGGACTTCGGGTGATGCTATTAAAGCATTAGCAGCAGGTGCATCCACAGTCATGATTGGCAGTCTTTTTGGAGGAACTGACGAAACTCCGGGCAAAACAATAGTAAGACATGGAAAGAAATTCAAGATGTATCGTGGCATGGCATCATTTTATGCATCTCTAGGTAGAAAGTATAGGGAAGAAGGATCACAGGTGATAGATGGAGAAGATCCTAATGATTACGTACCTGAAGGGGTCGAGGCAATGGTACCGTATAAGGGAAGCGTTACTGATTTAATTAAGCAATTTGTTGGTGGGATTAGATCAGGCCTAAGCTATTGTGGAGCAAAAAACATCGTTGAAATGCAACGTAATGCAGAATTCATAAAGATTACTCCAGCAGGATATAGTGAAAGTCAGCCACATGATGTGGACATAATGTAACGCCGTCATTCAATACCAATATTCCATGAGTTTCTAAACTTGAACTACTGAACTTGAAATGTCAAAGACTTTTTACTCTCGACACCCGCTTGTGATGCAGTTGCTGAAATTGTGAATTTTCCAACCGCATTTTCGCCGATATTAAAGCTACGCGTAAGATTACCTTCAGTCGCAGTATAATTTTTTACAATAATTCCTATAGGGTCCTTAATTTGAAGTTTGATAAAAACACGATCAAGTGTTTCACCAGTAGCCGAATCGGAGGTAGCTACCATTACTGTTTGGCTTTCTCCACGAGTAATTGGGTCCTTTCCAACACTGACGTCAAGGTTTATCTTTCCTTTGGCAGCTTGGGAAGCATTGGTTTCAGGGATACTTTGTTCAAGCTCAGTCTCAGGTTGAGGAACTGCTTGAGTAACATTGGTTTCATAGGTTCCATTCATCATCACTTTTGTTACGAATTCTCTGGCTTCGTCTTCTGTGAACTTACCTGTTTTCACAAGTTCACTAATCAATTTATTTTCTTCATAATCGGCAGGGATGTTTAGGGAAGCATTGGTTTCAGGGACGTTTAGGGAAGCATTGGTTTCAGGGATACTTTGTTCAAGCTCAGTCTCAGGTTGAGGAACTCCTTGA
>DATCWH010000054.1:0-3272 GCA_036566445.1 Nitrososphaeraceae archaeon | reverse complement strand
TATCATGGAAAAAAAATTTGATTCCATTGTTGTAGGTGGAAGCATTTCAGGATTATTATGCGCTAGAGAAATTTCAAAATCTGGTCTTTCAGTTGCCGTCTTGGAAGAAGATTATGAAATTGGTACTCCAGAACATTGTGGGGGTTTAGTTAGTCTTGATGGATTAAAAAAATTAGGAATAATTCCATCGAGTAAGGCAATTTTAACTGAAGTAAATAAAGCAAAAATCGTTTCCTCTTCAAAAGGATTTGAAGTCAGTACAAATAGAGGTGAAATAATAGTATTAGACAGACGAGAACTTGACAAACAAGTGGCATTTCAGGCTCAGAAATTAGGAAGTGAAATAAGAACGAAAAGCTTAGTTGTGTCAGTAAATTATGATAAATCCAAAGAAGAGTTCATAATCAAAACTAAAGATAATGTTTATTATTCTCAGTTTTTTATTGATGCACGGGGTATCACTTCTCTTATCAATAATCAAAATCGAGAAGGTGTTTTGCAATCAGCACAATATGAAATTTATGCCGATTGGATAAATCCAGATGAAATACTAGTAAAATTTGATAAAGAAAAATACCCTGATTTCTTTGCATGGATAATACCAAGCGGAAATGGCAAAGGCAAGTTAGGAGTAGCCGGTAGGAAAATAAATACATTACAAACCTTGGAATCATTTATTGAAAGTTTTGGTTCTAAATATTCCATCATAAGGAAAATTTATGCGCCAGTTTGGATAGGAGGACCATTAAAAAAATTTGTATATGATAATAGAATAATCATTGGTGATGCAGCTGGCCAAACAAAACCGACCACTGCTGGTGGTATTTTTTCATGCGGAATGGGGGGAATTTTGGCAGGAAGACATATTGCACGCTATAAAAAAAGAATTTTTAATTCGTTATTGAATGATTATGAGAAAGATTGGTTTTTAATATTTGGTAAAGAGTTTCAACGAATGCTTTTTTTTAGAAAGATAATGGAAAGATTAGACAACAAGTCAATTGATGCCCTTTTTTCTATCGTTTCTGATTCAGATATTTTAGATATTTCAAAATCTGCCAATTTTGATTTTCATAGCTTTGCTTTATCAAAGATATTAGGATCAAAAAAAGCTATTAAATTAATAAGCACGTTGTTAGGAAATGAATTTAGGCATCTGTTAAATTAAGCAAGATATAAATTCGGTGTTTTTCCAATAGATTTAAAATGTCAACATTGCAATTGCCTGTTTGTTCATCGTGTAATAGACCTATTATGCCCAATGATGAATGTGTGAAATTTTATTGTCCAAATTGTGGTTATGTACTACTGTGGAGATGTCAAAGCTGTAGAGAATTTGCACGACTGTATAAATGTGTTAACTGTAGTTTCGAAGGCCCTTAAAATGTCACGACTCATTGCTCGAATTAAGATTCTTCCATTAGAAGCTGACACAGATCTTGATGAAGTAATTTCCAAATTAAAGTCCAACATCCCAAATGAAATGGGTTTAGAAAGATATGGAAAGGAACCTATTGCTTTTGGACTTAATTCTTTGATATGTGATTTTAGTTTGAACGATGTAGAGGGCCAAATGGATTCTCTAGAAGAATATATAAAGAAAACTCAAGGTGTTAGCGAAATTCAAGTCATGAATATAAGTAGAAAATCGGTAAACATCAAATAACTAATTATTTTTAAGATGAATATATTTTAATATAATCGGGAACCCATATTTTGATTAGTTTATGAGATATCCTATAAGAAATATTGTTTATGAAAAAATAAAACAATCTAACACCTTAACTGATTCAGAATTAAGTTCAGTTCTTGCCAAAGAAGGAATAGAATTGGATCTTGCTGACATCAATAAGATATTATTAGACCTCGAAATATATGGTCTTTTAAAAGTTTCCTGGATCTCCAAAGATAAGAGAAGAATAGAATTGATAAAATAATTGAACAGTATGACAGAAGATATCTGTACATGCTTAAATCCTATAGTAAAAAAGTGCATCAAGTGCAACTCCAATAAATATTATCACAAGATATGGAGCAGTTACTTTGTATGCTTTCCACGCAAATTCGGGAGTAGGATTTTTAGTTAGTTTATAATGATAAAGGAGCATTAGAGTACCTGAAACTAAGGCTATAGCAGTATATAAAAGACCTAACCCGAAAAAGTATAAGGAAATAGAAAATGGAAGCAATATAGCAGTGTTAATGAAGATATATTTGGCAGTTCTTTCATTACCTATCAAAACTGGCAGCATCGGAACCTTGACACTTGCATACTCTTCTCTTTTTTTTATTGCTAGACACCAAAAGTGAGGAGGAGTCCACATAAAGACAAGCCAACCTACTAAGAATCCAGTTAAATCAATTGAACCAGTTGTAGTTGCCCATCCTGCCATTGATGCAGCACTTCCAGCAAATCCTCCTATTACAATATTAGCGGAGTTTGACCTTTTAAGCCAAACTGTATATATTATAACATAGAAAAATATTCCCAAAGCTATCATAAAAGTAGCAACAGGATTTAAAGTTAACCAGGCAATTATTACAGAAATTATACTCAGAGAGAGACCATAAATTAGAACAGTCTTTGCAGATAATTTACCAGCAGGAATTGGTCTTTTATCCGTTCGTACCATGAATTTATCTATATCCCTATCATAGTAATGGTTTAATGCACTAGAACCCATCGAGGCAAGTGCTCCTGCTAGAACTAAAAAACCAATTTGCCAAAAAGATACATCCCAGGGAATAGATGGTGTACTATCAAATCTGGTTGCTCCTAGCAAAGAGGTTATTGCTGTTATTACTAAAACTACTACAATACGAGGTTTTGAAACTTCAGTATATGATTTTATGTCCACTGCATTGGGTCTCCAAATTTTATTTACATATCTTGGATTTATTTTATTCGTTAGCCAGATATTGAATTTTTATAATATTAAATGAAATATTTATTATCAACATTAGTTGAAAAGGTTAAAATTATAGCGAAATTCTTCAACTCATAAAGCATGGCAGACTGGGACTTGTTAACGCCAGGCATAGGATTGACTTCTATAGGGATTGTAGGTGTATTTGTCTCCTTATCTGGTATTGCAAAAACATTTCTTGATGGGATGCATGCTGTTTCTTTGCTGACGCTTTTAATAGGCATGGTTTTTTTGACCCCCGGCATTTTTAAAGACGGATTTCCCTCTTCTAAGAAAGCTAAATTAGGATCATTTATAACATTAGGAGTATTAATTATAATTGGGTTAGTTGCTGCTATCTTGGCA
>DATCWH010000007.1:0-63774 GCA_036566445.1 Nitrososphaeraceae archaeon | reverse complement strand
TTGCTATAATATCTAGTCGATTTTAAAATCATGAAATGGGTCAGTTCGTCGCGAGATCTTCATAGATTTTTTCTCAGATTTAAGCAGCAACAAAAGTTCACGTCATCCCCTATGTATGTTTAGTTTGCATTATTTTTAATGTTTCTAATGTCTAATCTAGAAACGTTCTTTCTCAACTTCTTAAGTGTGCCTGATAAACTGACTACAGTGAAAGAAGGTTGAGTCATGCTCAATGAAACTAAAAGATAGTCAAGGTACTTCAGTTTACACCCAACAAATAATATGTTTCCAATTTCAGAATCATATAGTTTCAACATTGCCAATTCGGAATGGATGACTCCGAAAAGATCCTTAAATCGCTCAACGATTTTTTGATGTAATTGGAAGGGCCGGTATAAACTATTTTCATCATACATTATGGCAAGATATCTTCTTTTTTCTCTATGATTTAACATACATCCATCTTGCCTTATTTTTTGCGTAAAGCCATTCAGAAATTTCTTCCCAGTAATTTTTTGGAGATATGCCTATAAACTTCAAGATTGATTCAAATGATCGAGCAGACACCAGTTCGTTGATAGAAGTAGCACCACTAGACAAAATGAACTGACAATTGTTAGATTTACTGAATTCATAAATAGATTTTACTTCCTTTAGCCATTTGCCCACCATGGAAGCATCAAGTTTTTTTGCAAATGCAATTGAAATTTCTATGCCAAGTCCTCTTTTTGCTTTCCGTTTAATTGCATCCTTCCTTTGAAAAGGATCAATGAGAAACAGATCAGTTTTGCCATCCAATGTTTTTATGCTCTCTGAAACAATTAAGTAATGATAATAATCTGCAATTGGATATTTTTTATCCATTCTTAGAATAATATTTTCTACCGGTTTTATGTTCGTTGAATAACTTGATTCAATACCTATTATGTCTAGACCTAATATCTTGGACATAGTCAAAGCTCTGTCAATATCTGAGAGATGAATTCCAAGATCTATTTTTTTGTAAATAAATCGATCACATGATCCCTGAATTTATTAATTTGGTTAAACTCCTTTGTTGCCTTGAACCTGATTCTGATGGAATCATGTTCTGAAAGTGAGATTACTCCCCTACACATAGATTGCTTATTTAACCTGATGTAAAAATTATCTTTTTCATCAAAAGAATCAGATATTGAGCGCAAAAGATAATTTTTTTCGCCTGACTTCAGCTTCGAAATTATTCTCTGCAATATAACTTTCGATTCCTCGTGATCACAATTTGCTATAATTAAAGATATTTCATTATCCCAATGACCCCTGGCTCGTGAAATCAAAAATTTTTCCTTTGGGATAGAAAATATCTCACACATCTTAAAGAGTATTTTTGGAATATCCTCTGTAGCGTGAGCTATAACTTGTATGCTTGTGGATAGTGTCAACCTTGATTAATTTCGGTAAAAGTAAACAGAATAAAAACTCAAATTAAGTAGAATTAGGGACTTTTTCTGTATCAGTAGGTGTCTCTTCGCCGCTTTCGATTTGATTCTCAGTATCAACTTTTTCGATAGGGGATTTATGTGACGATACAAGTTTAGTCTTCTTAATACCTATATGTCGTAATGATGAAATCTTTTTTCCTTTTTCCAAAATTTCTCTATTAAATTCACTATTCTCGTCAGTAACATGTTTTATGAAAGTATTGAGATCCCATTGTGGAATTCTTTCAGATAATAACTGATGTATTACTTTTCTTAATTCATGTTTCTTTGAAGAATTTATTCTTCGCTGGCTAAACGCAATAACTTCAACTCTAAATTCATGACCATCATTTGTAGGATAATTATGAATGTGAGTAATCATGGAACTGCCTCTCCTGACTAGGCTTCTTAGGAATTCCTTTCCGTATTCATGTCCCTTGAACATTGTACTGGCAACACCGTCGTTTACCTTTTCGATTTCTACAAACACTTTCGTCTTATGATCTGCTGGATCCTGTTTCTTTATATCAAATAATGTATTTTCAATAACTCGACCTATTGCGGTATTGGCATCTGTTATAGGAAGATAATTGATATGATGTCCCCCAAAATCTCCAAAAGAATTCGGTGAGTCAAGAATGAGCCATTGCTTGTCTCTCCATTTGTCTCTAACTCTCCCGCCTCTTCTCGAACCTTTAGCCATAAAAAAATCGCCTACGACCAAAATATAAGTTGTGCGTTAATGGGTCAAAACAAAATATTGAGTTGATTTACAATTTCCGAAAAAAAAAGTTAATCTGACAATGGTTTCCCGTCAGACGAATACCTAACTTTTCTATTTCCAGATGATGCAACAGGCGCAGGACGATGTCGGTATCTTTTAGCTCTGGATGAGCCTAAGATTATTACAAAAATTACGAAAGCCAAGGTAGTTATTGCATACATCAACATGCTATCTGCCATGACATTGCCTTCTCAGAGCTTGTTTAAAAATATTTATGCACTCTACCAATTACTTCTTTAAAATTTCTACAAAAAAACATAAACAAACTAGTAATTATTAATATCAAATAATTAAAATTAGTTAATATATAATATCGAATTACTGCTCCTATTATTTACAGGTGATAGTACTAGTAAATGAAATATGAAATTATTTTTCTATGAATTCTGATGAAACAAGAATCTGCACGAAGCAATTTACTTTCAACATTAGGTCATCGTATAAAACAAAGCATGACCTACTTGAACTGTTGTTAAAATGTTGAAAAATGAATAATACTATTTGTTGTTTCTCTGAGTTGCCCAATTTCTTGACATAAAGTTGCAATACTCAATAAGAAGCACTTGGAAAGTAATATTACATTTGGTCAAGGTAAATCCCATGTAGGTATCAATAATAAAGTAAAAAACTCTCCATTTAAAAAATAAATGCAGTAGCTACGAGATAAAATAGACCAAGTAAGGATGAAGATATTAAACGAGAGTTAGTAAACGGAAATATTGTCAAGATATTGGTAGATTATTTGATTATTAAAAACTGGTGGGCTTTTTATAGTGAATCGTAGATTGGTAAATGGAGGCCCACCAGGACGCATACCTTCTTGCTAACAACTGATGGGAGTAGTGATCTCTACATTGCCAGCTGAGCAAGAAAAAATCAATGAACCCATCAGCTGCATTAACAATTATGTTCTACAGACAATAAATAACAAACGAAATAGGTAAAAATTTCCACATTTATAATCCTATTTTGCAATTTTTGTAATTACCAAGATCATTGTACCCTCTATAGCATTACCGTTCCGAATCTCACTTATCACGATCTATTACGGCCCACTGTTTTACAATGCTCTTTAAAATAGGTGTTCTTAAAGATGCAAACTTTGAAGATTCTCTACTTAAAATGGTTGCTTCTCGGCGGACATGGATAAAGGAGGCGTATTTGGAGATGATGCATGCAGTCATCATTAATAGTGTTCAAATAATGAAAACACTATACCAATGCAGTCCCCCCATTTCCAGGTCCGTATTGATCTGTCATGTCAAACTTAAGATATCAGTGTTTTCAAAGATTCTTACTTAACAATTCAGAGTCTGATGGGGTAAAAGAATACCTCTTATAAATCATCAAAAATGACTTGCATTTTAATTAGAAAGTCTAATTTTATATAGTGTATCTAGTGTGACTATACTATCTATAAAGTGATATAATGTATGCAATATGATTTGAGCATAATATGTAATGGCATTTTTGAGATTAATGAAAAGATACGATTTGTAGGAATAATCGATCAGATGGGAAAATTGATTGCAGGGGATATGAAGAAGGGATTACCATCTTTAGAAAGGGACGATGGCTCAATTATGCTCTATCTTGGATATGCCATAAATAATATACTAAGACGTGATTTTGATAATGTCTTTGGTAAAGTACTTTATACCTTTTCTGAAAGAGAGAAAATAAAGCTATTGACTATACCAATTGATGATAATTTACTTCTTGTTTCAATGGATAAGTCGTCAAACCATGTTGAGTTAATAAAAAAAATACTGGATGTTGTAAGAAAACTCAGTCAGTCGTGAGCTGATACTCGAGAATGTAACGTGATGTACATCAAAGGGTTACTTGTTTCGAATTATGGCAGGATAAAAATAATAACAATCCTGACCTCATTACATTAAAAATAATCCCTCTTGAAAATATATATTCGACGGAGATTCAGAATCTAGTTTTTATCTCCATCATACCTCAATACTTATATTTTCCATTTTTGCACATTTATTTTACGCTGACAAGAATCTTTTTTATTCTTCTCTTTTCCCATGCTAACAGGTAAATTATTCCAATGACTAAAAGTATCTCGACTGACTTGGCCATGATCCCTGCAATATCGATATTCTCCGCCTTATTGTCCGGGGACAACGGAGGGGCAACAATTACCGAATATGCATATAATCCTATAAGAACGGATGTTCCAATCAATCCAAAAAGATTTAATGCCACTCTTTTCTTGTATTGACTTAAGATATATTTCCTACTGTTACCCGAATATGAATCACCAGTAAAATTCATCAAAATATACAAGATTCCATATGCTACCTGAGCTCCTGCTGCTGCCATTAAGAAAACTGAATAATAGATTTGTAAAGATCCATGTTCGGGAAAAATCGCCAGGTGGACTAAACCTCCAGCTATGGCAAGTAACATGATTATATATTTCAGAGTTTCTTTTTCTGGTATCGCATCTAAAGTCTGGTTTCTCTTTTTCAAATAATTTCTTCCTAAGACTAGCCCAAGAACTATGATTGGAGTTAAAATGGAAATGACTAGGAGAGAATTCCTCACCAGCCCCCAGGAGTCTGAGATAGTAACATTGAATATTACACGTTGACAATTACAATCAGTTATGCTAGATAGAATGGATCTTGGGGGATCTAATTGATTGTGATTTACCATTTTGTCATCGTTAGCTACGCTAAGTACTATTTCATATGCACCTGGATAAGGGAACACATAATATAGGCTGAAATCTCCAATATCCCTCAGAGTCCATGGGAATCCCTTTACTCTTTCTCCAGTACTTTCTTGATAGATCTCCACCATTGTTTCAATATCGTATACATCTTTTCCATCAAAATCTTGTACGCTAAATGTTATCTCTGTTGGCTCAGTAGGTGCGGCGTAATCCGGGTCTAGGGCCATGTATGGATAATATTTTCCCATTCCGTCTCTGTTAGATCCTCCATTGTAATGGGGAGTATGAGAAAGATGTGCAAATGAGATAAAATGCGGAATAAAGGTCGAAATTAATATGAAAAATAAGAATGATATCAATACTAATTGGACTTTCATATTATTCGGCTATGAAATCTAACGAAATGGTTTCATATAAGTCGTACTTGACTTTTACAAATTTATTGCATATCTAATGCTTTATAATATTGATCTTCATAACTATCAAGGTAGTTCCCCAATGGAATTAAAAAAACCATGATTATTTGAAGACTAAATTAAATAATTTTTCATAAACATGTTCATCTTTCATAAGTTAAATTGTTTGAAATAGGAAAAATTTATTTCAGCAATCACCTAACTGCTTTCACTATAATTGAACAAAGTGATAAGAGTAAATGATTACTTGAGTAATTTTCCTCACAATGTATTTAGAAATAACCAAGATCAAGTAATTAAACAGATTTGTGATGCTTTCAACTCAGGTTATAAATGCATTATATTGGAAGCGCCAACTGGATTTGGCAAAAGCGCAATTGCAATAACGATTGCCCGAACGCTTGGTTCTAGCTACATATGTACTGCAACCAAGGATCTCCAAACTCAATATACTCATGATTACAAATTTCTAAAAGTTGCTAAAGGAAAAAGCAACTTCCAGTGTAGGGTAAAAGAAGACTTCATTGACGCAGGAAAATATCTTTGCGCTTCGTGTAACTCGGGGACTGAAAATGAGTGTAAACATACCTCTTGCGAATATGGGCCGTGTTTATCCGATGAATCAATGGAAGGAACTGGATGTAAATACAGAACTTTCATAAATGATTACAAAACTGATTACAAGGGAAAGGAAAATGAAAGAACTTTCATTAGTAGGGAAAAAATAGAATATTATGAATCTGAACATTCAAATTGGATTCATTTAAAAAATTTTGACACTCCTCGGGAATGGATTCCTTGTTACTACTTTGACCAATTATTTCAAGCATTAAAGGCAAGTCATTCACTTTTTAATTACTCAATTTTTTTATCCTTACTAACGAACAAAAATGTGATGCAACAGCGGGAATTACTTGTATTGGATGAAGCACACTTGCTTGAAACTGAAATAGTAAAATTCAGAGGACTTTCGATATCAAAGAAAAGGTGGAGGAGATATATTCATGACTTTAAATTGGTCGATTACGGATTTGATTTAAATGGTTGGTTAGATTTTTTGATTGATTTGGAAAAAACTATGCTCATGTTAATAGGATATGCCTCTCTAGCTCATTCCCTGGTAAAGGAACGAAAAATTAAATATGGATATGACTCAAAAACGAAAACTAGAGCAAGAAGCAAGAGAATAGTAAGTGCCTCAGAATTATTTGAAGATGATGCCAATCTTGAAATAGATATTAAGTCGGAAAATGGAAAAAACTTACAGATTAATAAAGAATTATTGATTGATATAGTACAGGATATCGAAAAGCTCACAAGGACTATAAATAATATTCTTTCAAGTCCTAAAAACTGGATAGTGTCAGAAGTGCATAAAGAAAATTACGATATTATGAGAGTAGATCTGAAACCATTGGATCCTTCTAAGTATATTAGAACAATTGTTGAAAAATGTCCAAAAACATTAATTATGAGCGCAACAATTCTGAATCATAAATCGTTTGAGAAAAACCTCGGATTAAATTCTGAAGATAATGAGACTAAATTTATACAAATCCAATCAGACTTTCCAGTTGAAAATCGACCCATTTTTCCTCTTAGTATAGAATATCTTAATTTTAGTAATTTACAACAAATGGACGTGAAGACGAAAATATCACGGGCGATTGATAATATAATGCATATACATAGTAACGATAAGGGTATAATCCATACGAGTTCTTATGAGCAGCTAAATTTTATCAAGGAAAATCTTTCAAAAATGAATTCAAGGAGATTAATTTTAACAGATCCCGAAATCGAAAGGGATGAAGTAATAAAGGAACATGCTGAAAGTAGGAAACCTACTGTACTTATTTCCCCCTCGCTGCATACTGGACTTGATTTAAAAGATCACTTGTCTAGGTTTCAAATAATCACTAAGGTACCTTATCCCAACATAGCCGACAAATGGACTTCAGAGAAGAGGAGAATTAACAAGGAATGGTATTATTGGCAGACGGCCTTAAGATTAGTTCAAGCGTATGGTAGGTCCATAAGGTCGAAAGATGACTGGGCAAAAACATATGTTTTAGATTCGGCATTCAATTACTTCGTCAAGGTGAATAATAACATACTTCCAAGGTGGTTCCTGTCTGCAATAAGAAAGTAACTTATTGTATCGATGCATGTTAAATTGTGCAAATTAGATGTGATCCTCTTTTGATATAATGCATTTATTTCCTCAATGCCGAAAATTGACTTTTATACCATAGTTTAAATACTTAGCTGGGAAAAGCTATCCTTTAAAGTACTGTTTCTTGTTGCTTATAAATGGTCACACATAAATTAAATCAAATATGTTCTTTTTTGATCTTACTATAATCCAATAATATTCGTAATCATGTAAGTTTATGTGATAATAAAGCGTGAGATATCTTATTCATAAAAGTTAGTTACCTGAATTGAAATGACCTGACTTAATACTTGTTTTTTATTTCCTTCATTGTTTACTTATACCATAACCAGTTATAATTAGGACAATTAATTTTTACATAATGCAAGCAGTTATTGTCATTGATTAGAGTAATGTGAGGATTATTCATGTTTGTAGACTAATCCAACTAATTTTTATGTCTGGTAGGAAATAAGGCAAAAATTATCAAAGCCTGGCTACTGAAAAATCAAATGACGCTATTTAATCTCATTAGCATTTTATCCTTTTAAGGAAAAACATCCCAAATTCATATATTGGCATGGATTCGGATTAGAGTATGGTTAATTTTCATACAGTAAAAAAAATCAATGCTCCTGTTTACAAGGTCTGGAAAATTTTGTCAGACATTGATAGAGAACCAGAATTCTGGCATGGAACAAAATCAATTAAAAATATAACTAAATCAGATAAATTAGTCGAGAGAGAAGTAGTGATTGCTTTCAAGAATTCGATCTGCAAAGAAACCGTTACAATAGATCCAATGAGGTCTGTTACAACAGAAATTACAGACGGGCCACTAAAGGGTAAAAAAGTAGTTGTCATAAATCCTGATGGAGACCAGGGAAGTGTAGTTGATGTAGAATGGGATATTAGACTATCGGGTTTCATGGGAATTTTTTCTAAGATGGTTAAAAAACATATTCTGGAAGGTACGAATGATGCGTTAGAAAGAATATCAAAAGAGGCTGAAAAATAGCCACTAACGATATTTTATAGAAGGTTCATTTCGTAACTTAAATGTTATATGGATCTATTAATATTAGACTAATGAAACAATTAATCGTATTTCTTATTTAAGTTCTCTCAGTAGAGAATCAACTTTTAGAGTATTAATAACATCCATTTTTTTTGCCCAGCCTCTTCTTGCCTGACCTATTCCAAATAAAAGGTAAGCAAAGTGGACAGGATGATGTGCATCAGAATTTATGGTCAGTTTTACACCACTCTGTACCGCCAAACGTATATGTTCGTCTCTTAAATCTAACCTATTATAATTGGAATTGATTTCAAGAACAGTTTTGGTCTCACATGCAGTATCAATTATTTTTTCTATGTCTATAGAATAGCCCTCTCTTTTGTTTATTAATCTACCTGTAGGATGAAACAGCATGTCTACGCTTGGGTTTTTTGCTGCCTTGATAAGTCTCTCCGTTTGAATATCCTTGGATAATGAAAAATTTGAGTGTATTGACGCTCCTACGATATCTAGCTTATCCAATACATTATTGGGTATATCAAGGGTACCATCTTTAAGAATATTGACTTCGGCAGAACTCAAAATCCTAAACCTAGTATCAGTTAAGTATTCATTTATAACATCATTTAACTCTTCTATCTTATTTATTTGCTCCAATAGTTTGCTTTCATTCAAACCATTTGCCAATTGCAGGCTCTTTGTATGATCAGTAATTGCGATATAATCTAATCCAAACTCTTTTCTTGCATGTAAAGCCATACCTTTTATTGACATGGTACCATCAGTACTGTCACTATGTGTGTGAAGGTCCCCTTTTAGATCACCATAATCTATCAAGTCTAATCTCTCTTTTTGATTATTAGAAAAAAACCCAATTTCGCCACAGTTCTCCCTTAGTTCAGGCGGGATATATTGAAGGCCGAGTTTTTCATAAATTTCTTGTTCATTGGCTCCGGCAATTTTTTTCTTTTTCTTGTTGAATAGACCCCATTCATTAAGATGAAATCCCATTGAAATAGCCAAATTGCGTAATGAAACATTGTGATCCTTGCTTCCAGTAAAATATTGAGAAGCGGATCCGAAACTTTCTTCAGGAACCACCAACAAATCGACACCAATTCCATTTCTAAGTTCAACAAATGCCTTTGCTTTGCCTTTACTCTTAATTTCTTCGACTTCAGGTATATTGACAAAAAAGTTAAGCACTTTCTCTGGTTCTTCTGTGGAGACTAAAATATCAATATCTCCAATAGTTTCTTTCATACGCCTGAAAGAACCTACAACGACACAGCGAATCACACTATCTTCACTGGTCAATCTACTTTCTATTTTTTTTATCTGGGGATAAACATCTCCAAGTAGGAATCTGCTCTTACTTTGTTTTGATAATTGAATCATTTTCAGGAGGCTCTCTTCCTTAATCCTTGAAAACCCCTTTAACTTTGCAATTCTGCCTTCAGACGCTGCTTTTTCTAACTCAGATATGCTGGTAATTTTCAGTTTCTCATAAAGTATCTTAATTGTCTTGGGACCTATTCCCCTCATATTATAAAATTCAGATATCTTGATGGGTATTTTCCTCTTTAACTCTTCATGATAATCAATTTTATGCGATTTGATAAATTCCTCTATCTTTAATGAAATAGCATTACCAATCGATGGTATTTTTTTAAGGCCCTGAATACCATTTTTAAGATATATTTCTTCAAGCCCCAGAGACAAATTCTCGATCACATCTGCAGCCTTTTCATACGCTCTAACCTTGTAAATTGTATTTGGATCATTTTCCGCTATTTGGATTAAGTATGAGATTTCACGAAATATCCTGGCAATTTCAATATTATTCATTTCATAATTTTAGATACCTTGTGTATATCTTACATAATAATAAATTTAGTCTTTTCAAGCTGGAATGAGCTAAACTCATAATGAATTGGTAGATGCTTTAAATATGATTTTCTGAATTCGCAATGTGACAATTTACATTGTCGTTTATAATTGAAGTTAATCAGAAAATCAGGAATGTGAATTCTACCTTTGAATCGCTACAAGAGTTAAAATTTTCCACACAAGTTAAATTGTATAAGAATACTAATAGGGTATAATGATTGAACTTGGATACGATTATCCACTATACAGACCACCTTCAGAAGCTAATTCAGTTATTTTTCAGGTTACTCTGGGATGTTCTTTTAACAAGTGTTCATTTTGCAATATGTATAGAACTAAGGAATACTCTGAGAGACCATGGGCTGAAATTAAATCTGAGATCGATATCATCTCAAAATCATCTCCTAAGACCGAAAAGGTATTTTTGGCAGATGGCGATGCCTTAAACCTCTCAACAGAAAAATTGATTCAAATATTGGATTATGTTATAAAAAAATTTCCAAATTTAAAGAGAATTTCTTGTTATGCAATGCCAAAAAATCTCCTTCAGAAGAGTCCTGATGAGCTAACTTTACTCAACAAAAGCGGATTGAAAATGTTATATGTTGGAATAGAAACAGGCCACGATGTACTGCTCAAAAAAATTACCAAAGGAGCGACTTCAAAAAGCATTATAGAAGCTTGCAACAAGGCAAAAAAAAGTGGGTTCATTATCTCATGTATGATTATCTTAGGGATGGGGGGAAAAAAATATTCAATTGAGCATATAAAAGAAACAGGCAGAGTAGTAAGTGAAGTTTCACCAAACTTTCTAGCTGCCTTGACACTAATTCTTGAAGATGGCGTATACGATGAATTTATGCAAAAATTTGGTGAACCATTTGAATTTTTAGATGATTCATCGGTACTTGATGAGCTTGAAATATTGGTAAGTACAATTACTCCTTCTTCATCTATTGTCTTTAGGGCTAATCACGCATCAAATGTATATTCCGTTGGTGGCAGTTTACCAGAAGATAAAGATAAAATGATTTCATTAATTAGAAGCTTAAAAGAACATCCTGAATTATTAAAACCAAAAGTATTACGTAGATTTTAAATTTGAATATAATAATTTAGAAACACGATTTGATATGTAAATTCAATTATTCTTATAGCTAAACGAATTTTAGTAATTGATCTTATCAGAAGGACTATTTGATTCAAAAATTCTGATTTAAATGAGTTGAAAATCACAACGGGTGGCAGGGACAATTGGGAATTGGACAGGAACACCCAACAACCCCACCAGTTGTGGTTGAAGCGTTACCTTTTCCTTGTTCAACAAGCTAAAAATAATTTATATAGTGTTTAATGATTTGGCTTACAATTTTTTTAAAAATAACAATATTTCAATGGTGTACAGTCACATGGATGGATTACAAATTCTTCCAATAGTAACATCTGATTTTGCCTATCTTATTAATAGGAGATAGAAGGTTGGCTGAAAGTCAATTCGATAAAATATAAATCGATAGAACTGAAGAGACAAGGAAATGGGCTCGGATTCATTAATAACTACTTCGCTAATTAATTGAATAATGGATGACCTTGCTATTGTCGTAAATCTTGAGAAAGGAGCAACTGAGAATAGGATTCAATCGGGCTGTCCCGGAAACATACCAATTACTCCTAGCACGTCAGATCTCATCTTTCGATGTTTTAAGTACCTTCTCGTTTGGATCAATTGGATCCAATTGTTCATTTAAATACTCTATAAAGTTAGTTGCAGTTACTATTCCTACAGTTTTGTTTCCTTCTTTAAGAACAAGATGTCTTCCCTTATTAAGGTAACATCACATTTGCTGCCTTTTCGACAGATGAATTAGGATCAATGGTTGGTAAGGGGGTCATAAGATGATGTATCTTGAATTCTTTACTTAGGACATCATGAATACGTACACCCATTTTGATATCACGTTCAGTAATGATTCCTATAGATTGTCCGCCCTCATCAAGTACTACAAGTGAACTTACGTTTTTGTCTAACATTTTCGTTGCAGCTTCCTTTGCACTTTCAGACGTTTGAATAGACTCTATTTTGCTTGACATAATATCGCTTATTCGTTTCATAGACTTTGTCACATCATAGTTTAATATTTTGAATCCGTAAATACCCATATAGCTTGTTGATTAAGTCATGAAGACAGACCGGATAACTGCCTGGTTACAACTAAACATTCAATAGCGGTAATTACATCAGCATTCTTCTTAGCAAGAGCAGTTTTTCCCCTCTCAGCAACATTATCTATTATTTGCTGAGTGATATTTGGATTTTTAACCAGAAAATCTTCTATGTTCTCTTCTAGCTCTTTAATTCTCTTAGGATTTATTGTCATTCAATAATGATTGACAACTTTCTGGTAATTAAGTGTGTACATATACTAAATAGTATGAATGCAAAAATCTAGGCCCTTTTGAACATATTTTCTCTGCTAAAATTAGTACTTCTACAATTCTATGGTTTTATGCATTTTATAGATAAAAGTGATTTGTTTTTTGATTCACACAATTTCTGCTTTTGCGAAGCGATTACCAATACTCATAATTCTGATTTTAGTTTTCTGGCCGGCCTTTGCACCTGGAACGAATATTACAAATCCTTGGATTCTTGCTATCCCGTCTCCCCTGTTACTTATTTCTGATACTTCAACTTCATATTCCTTTCCCATTTCGACTGGTTTTGGACTTGAACCAGACTCGTCTCGACTTCCAGGATTACCATACTTATTTCTTCCACTGTAACTCATTGTTAAGATAAGATTAGCCGTCTCCGTAATATGAATGAATGAAACGATTCTGGATTTTAGTCCATATATATTTACTAACCTTGTTGGCTTGTTGAGTAGGATTTTGTCAGCCTTCTAAGCCACACTTCAACTTTCACTTAATCTGATATTTAATCATACGAATGCTACATGTAATTTCTTAATGATTTTCAGTATGATTCTACTAATTGTCATTAAGAGCCAATATTAAGTAACATTATTACGTTTCATTCCCTCAATACAAATCTTAGATTCGTCTGGAATCGTATTGTTAACAATTCGAGTCCAGAGTAAGCGATAATATGATCTTTTGAAGGATCATTGTTATTAAAATCGTAAAAACTTCAAGAACTCATTTTAATTGGAATATTCTTTACCTCATAAAGTTTATTATCTTTTAAAACCCAAACACAATCGTATGAAGCCTAAATCAATAACAAAAAACGTCTTTAAAAATGCATTATTCGTTGGAAACATTATTTTGATATTTGTCTTGAATAATTTCGCATATCAGAACCTTATCAGTGCACAAGCTGTTAGTGAAAAAGGTTATGATTTAAAGGAGATTGGAAAAGGAGCATTTGCAGTTTCCTCAAATGGTTACAATAGTATGTTTTTAGTAACAGGAGACGGTGTTATTGTGGTTGATGCTCCTCCAAATATAGGCGACAAGATATTTAATGCAATATCTGAAGTTACCAATGAAACTATAAAATATCTGATTTACAGCCATGCCCATAAAGATCACATAGGGGGAGCTCATCTATTTCCACCAGGAATAGAAATAATTGCACAAAAAGATACATCAGATTTTTTGAAAATCGCTAATCATACGGACAGACCATTACCAACTCAAATATTTGATAATGAGACAACGCTAACTCTAGGTAATACCACTTTACAATTAACATATGGTGGTCCTTATCATCAGAATGGAAATATTTTCATTTATGCTCCACAACAAAAAATATTAATGGTGGTAGATCAATTTTCTCCTGGAGGCACACCGTGGAAACATCTTGCAACTACTCCTCATGTACCTTCTTACATTCAGTCCTATGATCAAGTACTGAATTATGATTTTGATGTGTACATATCAGGACATGGTCTTGGCACAAAGGATGACGTACTATTAGAAAAAAGTTATGTTGACGATTTAAAGAATAATGCTGGTTATGCTATAAGTAATGTTAATTTTACCGAAGCAACGAATAACATTGATAAAAATAATAGTGCTGCAGTTACAGAAGCCTATTTCAATGCAATGACAGGTGTCTGTGCGGATAGAACCGATGGAAAATGGAAAGGCAAATTACAAGGTGTGGGTGTTTGGACAGACGAACACTGTGAGAAAATGATCATCAGTCTCAGAAATGATTAGCTTTAATCTTTGAGTTCTATAAGTAACTTATCTTGTTTTTATCTCTCGTATGTCTTCCATGTATTTTCTTAATACACTGGGGACTATTACTGTTTGATTATTTGTTTGATAATTTTCAAGAATTGCAACCATAGTGCGTTCCGTGGCGACAAGGGTACTATTCAGTGTATGTACCAGCTGTGTCTCTTCATTGACTTTTTCTCTATGACGTATTCTCAATCTTCTCGCCTGGAAATCAATACAATTAGAACATGATCCTATTTCTCTATACTTATTCTGTCCGGGCATCCACGCCTCTATATCATAAGTCTTCGAAGATACCTTCCCTGTATCTGCACTGCATAATAGTACTACTCTAAACGGGATTTCTAAGCTTTGGTAAAACCTTTCTGTGATATTTAACATTCTTTCTTGTTCATCAAAGGAATTTAGGGAATCTGAGATGGCAAATTGTTCCACTTTTTCGAACTGATGAACTCTGAAAATTCCCTTCATGTCTTTGCCATGCGCGCCGGCTTCCTTCCTGAAGCAAGGACTGATGCTAGCATATCTTAAGGGCAGTTTTCTTGAGTCCAAAATTTCATCCATATGCATTGATGCCATTGCATGCTCTGATGTACCAATCAAATATAGATCTTCATTTTCAATTTTATAAATCACATCTTCAAAATCACCCATGATAATGGAACCCTTAATAGCCTCGTTTTTAAGCATAAATGGCGGTTGAATCAATTGATAGCCATGTTCAAAAAGAAAGTCCAGTCCATAGTTTATCAAAGCTTGATTCATTTTAACAAGTCCATTTTTCAAGAAATAAAATCTAGATCCGGCTATTTTCGCAGCTCTTTCCAAGTCAATTAACCCGAACGAATTGGCTAATTCAATATGGTCGGTCCTAGATCTAGACTTGATGTAATCATCATGCATTCTGATAACAATATTATCCCCCTCACCATCTCCAATTGGAACTGATTCATGTAACATATTGGGGATCGAGTAAATCAATTCAGAATATCTTTTTTCTACGCTGCTTTTCTCACCCTCTAAGCTTTGCATCATCTCCCCGACATTTTTCATTTCACCAAGTTCTTTATCTGCGTTTTCTTGATTCTTTTTCTTATTCGCGATACTTTGCGATAAAGTATTTTTTCTGTGTCTTAAATTTTGAGTTTCTATTATTAGTTCGTGTCTTTTTTTGTCTATATCCAATAGTTCAGAAAAAGGATATTCAACTTTTCTTCTCTTTAGCATGTCCTTAATGTGTTGCGGATTATCCTTTAGAACCTTGGGGTCAATCATTAGTTGTCACTGTCCTAGATAACGATATATGTTCTAGTAGTTCATCTATTGTATTAAGGAACGTTCCTGTCCCATTTTTACAAAAAATATCAATTATCAAAAATTTATTTTCAGATTTAATATCAATCTTTAATCCTTCAGGGATGCAAATATTGTCTGGTGTTAATACATTGATCACAGTATCTACTTCCTTCTTACTATCAAATTGTATTTTCATACTGGACTTGATATTAAACCCTTCTTTCATTTCGAAGTCTTCTTGATTAGTTTCAAAATCATAGACATGAATGAATCCTCTTTACCGGGAGGTATAATAATCTGGCCATCTGCATTACTAAATGTCACTGTAATTCCATCAATTGCATCTGATAATTCCTTTGCCATCTGTTCAAGATCTATGCCTCCTTCGTAACCAGAGCTAAGGAAATATTTGGAATAATTTTCGTCAATTGATATTTTCATGATTATCACTTTATTGATGAATTGATAATGAGATGTCAATAGGCGAGATAGGTAACCAACATAATCTGTTTCAATGATCCCATCTGCATTGATGAATACGTACAAGCCCTTATCAGAGATTCTCCATTTTTCTTTTAGGATTTTTGAGATTAATTTTTGTGAGCTATTCCTAAATTCTTGTACGTCCCTCTCAGCCTCATATAGAGAATCAGCTCGTTCACCAAGGCAGATGCTCATGCCCAATCCAGATTTCTTACCGAGTGCACAAGAATTCAGTAGCTCTGAAAATCTACGTGCGTCATATAAATGACTACCGTATTCTTCTGTTGGAAGAACGTAGGTATAACCTATGAGAATGCTTTCTAAATTTTCAATCTTATTGTTAATCTGAGAACCAAGGTGATTCTTAATGGATTCAATAATGAGAAATTTTTCTTCTTGATTAATATCGGCTATTGTCTTCCATCTTCCATCTTTTTTCAAGTTTATGTTAGTGTTCTTCAGGAGCTCAAGGCACTTGTCGCTATTGGATGTTAGTCCATATAGATAGGGAATATATGTATTGGAAATAGATTCATGAATCGGTAAGGATTCATTAAAGGATAACAAAAGATCAATATCTGTTTGTATTAATCCATTTTTCTTTGAATCTTCTAATATTTCGTTATTAATACCAACAAGAGATCTTTTGTCTCCTACATCCTGATATTCCCCTAAAGCAGAAACGATTGCAAGTGGAGATAGATCTATAAATCTTTTATCCAATGTTTTTACCAAAAGATAAGAAATACCTCCTGAGGTAATTTCCTTATCACTATCAATACCATATTTCCTCGGATTTAGGATAGCATTGTTATCGTTTGTTGCTATCTCAGCAAAAGAAAGTTTCTGATGATCCAGTATAATCCAGTTTTTCGAAAAAGACTTATTGAAAATTTCGGATAACCCAGTGCCAAGCTCAATGAAAAAATAAAATTCATGATCTTCATTCTTCAAATCAGTAATAGTATCTTGAGTCATTTTATTCACAAAACGGGCTGTAGCCTTTCCGCCCAATTTCCAAATTGCCCTAAACAATAGACTTGCCGAAATAATTCCATCACATGATGAACTCGATACTATTAAAGTATCTTTTCTTTCATTAATTAGATTTTTTACTCTTTCACTAATTGAATTTATATTCTCATAAAATTCATTGTAACCCATTTAATTCATTATTCAAGTCGAGCAATTACTGCGGCATATTTCCAGTTTTGTGAAATTTTGCCTTTCTTCTTATAATATTTTGAAAGCCTATGAATTTTTGCTTCTATCAACTCAAGTGAACGAATATTCCTTTTGTCAGTATTATGGACCTTCAGGTGTCTTTGTAACGCCAATGCCTTTTGTACAAGTTGGTTGAGGTCCTCTGGCATCTCTGGGATAGAATTATTTTCCTGTAGGAGCTGGCTTATTCCCTTCCCCAAAATCGGTTTTATTAGAGGAACTCCATATTGATCCCTCATTTTGACTCCAATTTCACTTGGACTTAGACCATCCTTAGAAAGTTGAACGATAATCGTGGATAATTCTGATTTTTGATTGATCCAAGACGGAGGAGTGTATGATATAGGTCGTGTTGAATGTGATTTCCCATGTGTATGTGCATGAATTCGAGCCATTTAAGAAGAAATCAATAATGAGCATCTTAAATGTTACTTATACAAAAATCTAACTAGAATTTCCTAATTCCAACAATAAAAATATTGCAAATATTACAGAAAATATTTTTAATATCAATAAGGTTATATAATTGGATTCGAAATTACAAATTTAGTATGAACTCACTCACCGTCGTTACGATAGCAACCATACTAACCGCAATAGGACCTTTAGCATTAACCTTGTATCAAACCGCGAGTGCACAATATACCACAGGTCAAGATACCGGACTTGGTGTTGAGGAACAACTCCGTCTCGCTAAAGAGAAGGTATCTAACGCTCAACAAGAAGGTGCATATGGATCCGGAACAGCGATCTTTGGCAAGAATATTGGTGAAGCTGCAATTTACACTGCTGCACTTGTTGCAATATTTGGAGCCGTCGCTGCTGCATTCATTGTAATGAGTAGAGGTAAAAAAGCCGTAAGTCCATAACGTTACTTTACTACTATTTTTTTGTTTTTATATCCATTAATCATTTTATGATAATGAAAAACTCGATAGTTTTTCTGTGTTGGTTATAATCTGATAGCATGAACTCGAGATGTTCAGAGTATTGACTTTAATCACTTTTCGATTTTCGTATTTATCTGAAATGTCTAATTGATTTTAAGCCTACTTTAAACTGTCTTACCAAAATGTATATATCATAGATTTAATGTGCTAATAGATAATGAGCGGAATGGAAGGACTTTTTACAGTGATTGGAAATGCACTAAACAATCTAATCGGTCAAATCGGTCCATCGTACGATCCATTATTCTATGATGTAATGGTCTACATATTTGGAACAATCATGTTTGCCGTGTTCTTGCTGGCAGTAATAGCTTTCTATATGAGAAGAAAAGGTTTAGGTGGCGCGTCTGCAAAAGAAGGTTGGATAAAAGAGCTGGATAAATATTTTGAAACACAACAAATTGGCCTGATTCCTGATGAAAAACATCACTGGTAAATTACAAAAAGTTAATCCCACAAAATTCTTATTTTTGTTTTACTTTTTAAATTAATTAAGTCAGGCAAGTTAAAGTTCAATTAAAATATTTAACTTGGTCTTAAAAAACGACTATTGTACTTCAATGGCAGACTCGGTGAATCCAAATTTCACTAGGTGAGATTTTACATCTTCCCTGTGGTCTCCTTGTAGCAATATGAACCCATCTTTTGCAGTTCCACCACAAGCTAATTTGCTTTTCAATTCTTTGACAATATGTTGTATGTCGCTCAATTTTGGATCAATACCTTCAATCATGGTAGTAGTTTTGGAAAAACGTCTTGTTTCAAGTCTTATTACAATCCTGGTTTCTTCTTTATCCAGCTCACCACATGCGCAGAGGTCGTTTGGTAGTCCACATTTTTTGCATATCACTGCCATATTATGATTAATTTCCATTGAAGTATTCTCATTATTAAGCCTTGCCCGTTGCACAGAAATTGCTAACAGCGATGTTTCAATGGAAAGAATTAAAATATCATTATTATTGTCGAAAAAATAATTGGATAGGGATTGTTGCAAGTCAGTAAGAAGAGTTTAATTTACTCGATGGGGAAGATCAAATGCAGAATATGTCGATATCTGGTGACAAATATAAAGAAAATCTAAAACATGCTGCAGAATTCTTGCTTAAGGGAGGAACACTTCTTTCCGAGTCATGCGAAAAATGTAATGGGATCCAAGTAAAAAAAAATAACGTAATCACATGTATTATTTGTGAGAACAAAACTACAGTAGAAGAACCAAAACCAACAAAAGATATAGACAAAACTGTACAGCCAGGCACTGGTATTAGCATGAGTGAAAAAATAGGGAAGAGACTAGGAGAGTTAATAATGAGTGTTGGTTCGGATAAAAATTTAGATGAGGAGGAACAAAGATTGAGAGTCATTGATAATTATATCAAGATTTTAGAAAAAATTAAGTTTTTTGAATTAAACCTTAAGAGTCTCTAATATTACACGCAAATAAAACGGAATGTATTTAAGAGATGATTCACGAATAACTTTTACATTGGGTGAAGGAAAGAAAAAAAATGCACCATTGCCTGCATCAAGCGCAGGATTATTGAGGTTTTTTGAAGATGAAACTCGTGGTGTAAAAGTAAAACCAGAAGTTATACTAGGTATTACTGGTGCTCTCATAGGAATTTCAATAGTCATGAGAATAGTTTTCCCAGTATAGAACATCACAATATTAATTGATAAGTGAAGACAGTGTAACCGACATACACAGAAGATGGTATTTTACACTTTTAAATCCATCTTCGTACAAAACCTCTGCAGCTATCTCCATAATTGCGTCACTAGGAATAGTAGGCATTAATCATATTTCCTACGCTGATTTTACACAATTAATAATTCATTTTGTGGTAGCAATTGGTATTACTGTAGGGGGATTTTTTCTAGATTTATTCCTACTTAGGGGAACCCCAACAAATAAAATCTCAAAAGTGATTCATGTAGCTGCTTTTTCAAACTCTCTTTGGTTAGTAACTATTTTGTTAGGCTTATTATCAAATATTATTTTCAGTAAAAATTCAGATATTCTTACTTATGATTTAGCCGGAATGTTCATTGCAAGTGGACTTCGATACGGTATTTTTGTTTCAGTTTTTGGATCAAGAATATTTAGATCAGTATTAATTTCATTTATTTTACCTACCATTTTTTTTACCAATTTATTGTCATATGCTTCCTTTATACTGCAAGACCATATTAAGGTGGTTATTATGGGTTCTACTATCTTTACGATAGGGGTTGTATGGTCTGTATTAGCCGACAGAGCCGGCTATCCTAATTTGAAAAGCACTTTTAAAATATTGCAGGCTTTTTTATCTGCATGGACAGAAAATAAGCAAGAATTGATGGAGGGTATATTTGAAACAAAATCCAGGGTAGATAAAATAAGAACCAAGATGATAAAATTTGAAAGACAAGACGAAAAACAAGTATTTCTTGTATTACCTGAAATACATCCAGGACCATTTAACCCAATAGGTGGCAGTAATCTCCCTCATAAACTATTCAACTTCTTTGAAAATAATGCAATAGTGTTACATAGTATTTCTGACCATTCATTAAATTTGCCTACCAGCTCCGAAGTCAACAACTATCTTGAATCACTAAAAAATTCAGTGATTAAAAATAGTGGCAATAGATGTACGTTCCCTTTCCAAACAAAGTCAAATGATTTCACTTTAACTTGTATGGATTTTAAAAATAGCGTAATCATGATCGTTTCAAAAGGTAGTGGGATGGAGGACTTACCAACTTCAATTCGAAATAATATCGAACAAAATGCCAAAGAGTTAGGATTCTCTGACATCATGCTCGTCGATGCACATAATGCACTAGGAAAAAAGATATCATCAGAAGAGGAAACAATCCTTTGTGATTTTGCATCATCTTCTTTAAAAAAACTAAAGGGTCAACAATATCATTCCTACAAAATTGGATACGCCAACTCTAAGGCCTCAGGATTTAAATTTATCGAATTAGGTGGAGCCGGTATTGGTGTTCTCGATATTCAAATAAATAATGAGAATCATCTTGTTGGTTGGTCAGATTCAAACAATCTTGTTAATGGATTACGAGAAAGAATTCTCAGTGAATTAAATGAGCAAGGATTCAATATGTTAGAAATATGCTCATCAGACACCCATTCTAGTTCCGGAAAAAGAACACGTCAAGGATATTATGCATTGGGTAATGTTACTAGCTATAAAGATATAATTAGTGCCTTCAAAGAGATTTCTCAAAAGGCCATATCTAGTACAACTTCTTCGAGCTTCTCATTTTTAGATTCATTTTCCCAAATAAAATTAATGGGAAGAGATCAATTCGATAATTATGCTACCGCCTTGAACAAGTCAATGAACATAACAAAAGTATCACTTGGGATTACGGTAGCATTGTACATCATGATGTTAGTTATTTCATGAAAATATATATCGCACAAACTTCTATAATCTACTTTTTTTGAATCGTTCTCTTTTTTTGATAACGCTATGGTACAAGCTTTTTCTATAGTCTTCAACGGCAGCTGACATACCCTTTGAACTTAATGCTAATATTTGACATGCTAGAATTGCAGCATTTATCGAACCGTTAATTGCCACACAGGCAACTGGAATTCCACTTGGCATCTGGACAATCGAAAGTAGAGAGTCCATGCCCTTTAGATTATGACTCTCTATAGGGACACCTATTGTAGGCAATGTGGTCAAGGACGCAATCATTCCAGGTAAATGTGCGGATCCCCCAGCTCCTGCGATAATTACCTTTAGGCCTCTTCTTTTAGCAGTTTTTGCATATTCAAACATTAGTTCCGGCGACCGGTGAGCTGAGACAATTTCCATTTCGTATGCAACATGATTTTTTTCCAGAAATTCTGACGCTTGGTTCATAACCTTTAGGTCAGAATCACTTCCCATAATAATTCCAACAAGTGGTTTGGTTTTCTTATTTATTTCCACGCCGTTTCCCTACTGTTAACAATTTCCTTACTGTGTTAGCTCTAGATAACGCTTGCTCTATGTTTTCCGCAGTTATGGTAAAATGGCCTAATTTTCGTTGAGGTTTTGTTATTCTTTTTCCATAAAAATGCAATTTAAAACCTGGAATAGTGAAGGCCTTATGAATTCCTTTAAAAAAATATTCTCCAGTGTAATTAGGGATTCCCAAAATATTCATCATAACTACAGGAGACAGCAATCTCGGTTTAACCAATGGAAGACCAAGTATAGCACGTATGTGTAGTTCGAATTGAGAAACACTACATGCCTCAATTGAATAATGGCCAGAGTTGTGTGGTCTGGGCGCTATTTCGTTTATCAATAATTTATTGCCTTTGAGAAACATTTCGATACCAAATACGCCTACACCTTTTAGAGACTTGACAACCATCTCTGCTATCAACTTTGCTTCGATTTCTACTCTTTTATTTATCATTGCCGGAACGATTGTGGTATCCAAAATATTGTTTGTATGAATGTTTTGAACCACGGGAAACGATACTATCTGTCCACGTGTGTTACGAGCAACCATGACGGATGCCTCTTTTGTAAAATGAATGAATTTTTCTATCATGCAACTTCTTCCTTCAAAATACTGAATTCCTTTTTCTACGTCGCTAGGAGATCTGAGCAGGTAATTTCCTCTACCATCATAGGAATCTTCGCAGGCTTTTAATACTAATGGATAGCCAAATGCTTTGGATATTTTTTTCACCTGTCCAACTGATGTAACTTCTTCAAATTCTGGAACTGGAATTCCTTTTGCCTTTAGGAATCTTTTTTGTCTTAGCTTGTTTTGAACTGTATTTAATACACCTGAAGCTGGATGAACTGCATATCCCCTTGATTCCAGATCTTTTAGAACTGAAGAATTTGCAAGTTCAATTTCAAACGTTAATACGTCAGATTTGTTTGCCAATTCAATAATCGATTTTTCATCTTTAAAATCACTAACTATCATTTGATCCGCAATCGTTGAAGCGGGACAATTATTATCAGGATCTAAATATGCAAGATTTATTGACATTCTTTTCGCCTCTATTCCAATCATCTTACCAAGCTGGCCTCCTCCTATGATTCCTAATGTAATATCATTAGGAGAGAGTCGAGATTTGTGAAGCAAGTTTCTCATCGATAAAATAGAAAATTATTGGAAATTTAAAGTATCTATATTACTTTAAACTTTAAAAGTTTATAGATGTATTAATTGATATGAGTCTTAAAGGAAAAGTTGCTATTGTAACTGGCGCAGGTGGAGGAGTAGGAAGATCTACCACTGAACGCCTCGTTGATGAAGGATGTAGGGTAACTCTGGTTGGTAGAGATCGCTTAAAATTGACAAAGGTTATTTCAGACAATGATAAAAACAATAATTTACTCGCTGTAAGTGCAGACATAACTAAGGAAGCAGAAGTGCTAAATGTTATTGAGCAAACTATATCAACCTTTGATACTGTGGATATTCTTGTAAACAATGCTGGTGTCCTAAACGATCCAATCCCGTTTCACCTGATGAGTGAAGATCAATGGGATAATCTTATTTCTACAAATTTGATTGGCACTTTTCAGATGACTAAGGCTGTTCTGCCAATAGTAATGGAAAGAAAAATTGGAAGTATTGTTAATATCTCTTCATTGCTAGGAATACGTGCAATTCCAAATGTTCCTCTATCCATTTATGGCGCTACTAAAGCTGGTATCATAATGTTTACGAAGAGTATAGCAGTTGAATACGGACCATATGGTATTAGATGCAATTGTATCGTACCGTCTACTATAAGAAGTCCCATGATAGAACCTTATTTGCAGGATGAAAAGTCTAAAGAATTATTAGAATCCTCCTTTCCTCTGAGGAGAATAGGAAATACCAGTGACATTTCTGGAGCCGTCGTTTACCTATGTTCTGATGATGCAAATTGGATTACTGGAACAACTTTGACCATTGATGGCGGCCTTTCTGCAAAATAATATATAACAAGATAAAAATGTCCTTTTACAAGACTAAGATTTCACCAAGTCATATTTTTCCTGCTTGATTAATGGGATTATCTTTTGAACTATTATTTCATGAAAATTATCTGTTCCAGCATCAAGAGAAAGCATTATTACGAATGATAATTTTCTATTATCATCTGTTATAGGAATAGTAGCGCGGATAAGTTTGGAATAATGAGAACTTGCGTATTGTATCTTGCCCAATAATACTTCCCACCTAAGCCTGGTAAATTGTCTGGTGGCTGCAGTAATCGCATATTGAGCTCTCTCTTCAGAAGAGAGTAATGGCTTGATACCCTTACGATGACTAATATGTAATATTATACCATCTTCATTTGTAATCCCTGCAGATCTAATTGATGAATCAAGTTTAATGATGTCTTGACATAGCGTCTTGAATACTGAATTTTTCAATAGAAAAAAATTAGCAATCGGTAATTTTAATGTCATGATTGCGTGTATTCATCTTTTGTCCGTAAAACGTATTTCAGACGCGAAAATATTGTAGGGTGACTGACTTTATTTGCAGTTAGAATTTTAAAATATTATTATTCTTACTATGAACCCATCATTCCGGGCATTTTGATTGGGGTTCGGTATCCTGTAGTAATGTTTATTCCATTGTCTGCCATGATTCTAACAAAATTTAAGTTACTTCCCTCTGGTGGTGAGAGTGAAATTTTTTCTCCAGGATTGATAGTTTGTATCGTTTCATTTTTAATGCCATAATCAACAAAAACATGTGTAATTGGTTGTTTTCCTGCGTTGGTTAACATAATCCTGCTGTTGGTGAAAAGAGATTGATCCTCTCTCATGGCATCGACTTCCAATGAATAGTCAGGACGTTGATAATATTGTATAACTAGATATGAAAGGAAGGACAGTGAAACAACTCCGGCAGTGCAAATAAGAACAAGATTTACTCTTTTCAATTGAAATTAGTTGAATTTTCAAATATTTAAGTAGTTTAGTAAAATGCTTGTTGGCAATATGTACTGTAAAATCATGTTTTTATTTGTTGTAAATTTAATGGTCCAAGTCTCCCTTTACTTCAGCACGAGTCTTGAAAACTGGTTTTATTCCTAGGGGTTTGTAATTTCCAGTAGAACAAGAAAAACACAATTCTTTTTCTTCAATACCAATTGCCTGTGCCAATGTAATGGTATCATTGTAGATTACTTTATCTGCGCCAATGCTTTTCGCAACTTCAGACTCAATATGATTATCCCCGTGCCCTTGATTCTGAAACGCCAAAAGCTCATCTTGTGACGGAAAATCAATTCCTGCATAGCAAGGATACTTTATAGGTGGAAAAGTAACTATCAGTGATATTTTAGATGCGCCTGCTGAGTGAAGAATCTTAATAATAGATTGTGAACTTGTACCTCTGACTATACTGTCATCGATTACAACGACGTTTTTTCCTTTGATAACTTCTGGTATTGGAATAATACCCTTGTTAATTTCAATGCGCTCACCATGATAGGGTTCGATAAAGCTTCTCATCGCCCCTTTTTTTCGATATCTGTCTTTCAATAACCCTTCTTCAAAATGAATTCCTAATTCTTCAGCATATCCTAAAGCGGCGGGTCTAGCTGAATCAGGAACTGGGATGACCACATCAGCATCATGTATTGGATATTTTCTTGCCAAGTAATGCCCCATTTTTTTTCTTGCTTCATACACATTAACCCCTTCAATAATACTACTTGGATGTGCAAAGTATGTAAATTCAAAAGCACAATGCGAATGATACTCACTAGTAGAAAATTGTTGTCTTTCTATTCCTTTTAGGCTAAGTTTCAATAATTCTCCAGGCTGGATATCTCCAAGAAGCTTACCACCTACGATATCAATAGCGCATGATTCAGAAGATATCATGTATGTATTTGATTCTTCAATATGTCCTAACACTAAGGGTCTGAATCCCCGCGTATCACGGACAGCATAAACAGAACCGTCATCTGTTAAAAGTGTAAAGCAAAAAGAGCCTATCATTTCTTCCTTTAATACACGAATGGCTTGAATCATATTATCATTCTTCTCAAGATGCATCATCAATCTCTGTGCCGCCAGTAGAGTATCAGTCATTGTCTGAGGCGAAAAAGTGCATCCTCCGACCATATTGGATAATTCTTCGACATTGGCTATGGTTCCATTATGTGCTATGCAAAGATCTTTTATTTTTAATGGTTGTGCGTTGTCCAAATTGCTTTTTCCAATAGTGGAATATCTGACATGACCAATAGCTGCCTGAGAAGTGAATTTTTTAATAATGTTTCTAAAATTTCTTGAAGCAGAAACCAGGCCTAATCTTTTGTATGGAGATTTCAAGGGTACTGCGAACCCCCACGATTCTTGACCTCTGTGCTGTAGCGCTCGCAAAGAATCAATTACATAAGGTATCACATTATGGCCATCTAGTGAAAAAAAACCGACAACTCCACAATTTTCATGAACCATTTTTGATCACTTCTTCGAATTGGATTTAATTAAAATTTACTCCATAAATTTGCGAATAAGTACCATCCATTATGTGATTCATTGTATTGTATCTAGAATTCAGATCATTGACCAGCAAGTTAATTATTTCATTACCCGAATAATATAAATTAAGAATTTTGGTCCTATCAACTTTTCCTATTTCAGAAAAAATACATTTTCTACTTCTCAATATTTTCTTTACCCTGTCTGGCTGCTTACTCCCTACAATGTATCTTGAATGACTCTCAGAAAAGAGTAAGTAGTCAAGGCGTGAGCAATTATTTGGAATTTTTTTTAAATCAATATTTATCCCTAGGTTGCTAGAAACGGATAATTCAGCTAAAGCCGTTCCAATTCCACCCTTAGAACAGTCATGCACGAAATCAATCAATCCATATTGGATTAGGTTCAATACAGCCAAGTTATTTTTCTTATCCATCTCTAAATCTACCTTTGGGACGGTTCCGCATTCGGAGTGGATAATTGAGTCAAAATATTCAGATCCACCCAATTCCTCATTAGTTTGACCCAAAATAAATAATGTATCTCCAAAAGTTGGAACATGCTTGGTAATATGCGATCGACCTTTAATCAAGCCAATAGTACCAATTACTGGTGACGGTTTAATTGGAGAATTAGTTGTTTCGTTATAAAAGCTAACCTTTCCTCCTACCACAGGGATTTCCATATAATTACAGAAATCTATGATTGCTTCTATTGCCTTCAAGAATGTCCAATAAATTTGGGGATTTTCAGGACTGCCAAACTGCAAATGATCTATAATTCCAATAGGTTCTGCGCCTGTACATACGACATTTCTGCATGCTTCGGACAAACATCCTAATGTGCCATAATAAGGATTAAGATAACAATGTTTGGAATTCCCGTCTAATTTGATAGACACAAACTTATTGTCATTTATTCTGATAACTGATGCGTTTCCCCCGGGTTTTATAACAGTCCTCAATCCAACTTCATAGTCATATTGTTCGTAGACCCAGCGTTTGTTACCAATATTTGGATTTGCCAACAGACGTAGCAAAATACTGTTGTAGTCCTTTACCTCGTGCAAGTCCAACTTCTTTTTTATTCTATTCAGGTATTTTGGCTTCTTTGATTTTCTATTACAAAGTGGAGCATTTACCATCAAGTTACAAGAGACGGTAGCTATAGATATGCCATGAAAAAGGATATTGAGATTATCCTGACCATGTACTTTACCAATAATCGAATACGTTATACCATATTTTTTGAATATCTCCTCAAAGGTAGATAATTTTTCCTTATTTATGATGTAAACCATTCTTTCTTGTGATTCTGATATCATTATTTCATTTGGTGATAAATCAGCGACTTTTGTATGAACCGCAGCTAACTCAACTTCGAACCCTTTGCCAATCAGATGAGACATTTCAGATAGACAACATGATAGTCCTCCACCTCCCAGATCCTTTATCGCATTAATACATTTGCTTTTAGACGCTTCAATTGTTGCTTCAATCAACAATTTTTCCAAGAATGGATCAGGAATTTGGACTGCTGACCTATCTTCGTCATTAAGTAATTTTGAAGCAAAAGATGCTCCTCGAATTCCATCTTTCCCTGTGGGATTACCGGCCAATAATATTAGATCACCCTCATCTGCATGATTAGAAATAATTTGATCTCTTCTCCCAAGACCTATTGCCGCAACGTCTACCAGACAATAATCTTTAAAGGAATTATCAAACTCGATATCCCCACCTACAGTAGGAATACCAATGCAATTACCATAATCTGCAATCCCCTTTACAACATTTTTAAATAACCATTTTGACTTTGATGTTGTATTATCCTCCTTCAGAGAGGAGAACCGTAAAGCATCAAGCAAGGCGATTGGCCTCGTGCCCATAGAAATAATGTCCCGTATTACTCCACCTACTCCCGTAGCAGCCCCTCCATAAGGCTCAACCGCAGATGGATGGTTATGACTTTCTATGTGAACAGTAATAACATCATCATCATCTATATCCAATACGCCTGCATCATATCCTGGTCCAACAATTACTCTTTTACCATATGATGGTAATGCTCTTACGTATTTTTTAGATGATTTATATGAACAATGCTCAGACCATTCGGCATCTATCATGTCAATTTCTAATGAATTAGGTATTCTGCGTAATTTTTTAAGTAAATAATTTTCTTCTTGTCCTGTTAGCATTCTATATCAATTAAATCAATTCTTTATGCAAGAAGATAAAAAATTTTTTAATGAAAGAAATATCAGTGCTGCATTGCTTTTTGTTTGGTTGGGTGATAAGATTGGTTCTGATGCACGTTCAGGGTGTGGCATAAGTCCCATGACATTTCCTTTTTCATTACAAATTGCTGCAATCATTTCAGTAGAACCATTTGGATTTTGATCTTTATATTTGAAAACAACCTGATTGTTTTTGTAAAGATCATGAAGTTTATCATCATCTATTACATATCTGCCTTCTCCATGTGCAATTGGGATACTAATCTGCTCATTTAATTTGAATAAATTTGTAAAAGGGGTCTTAACATTTAACACTTCCATTTCTAACCACTTGCAAGAAAATTCTAATTTAACATTTTTTACCAAGGCACCAGGTAACAATCCAGCTTCAACTAGTATTTGAAATCCATTACAAATTCCAAGAATTGGTAATCCCTTCTCTGATTTTTTCTTTATCACTTCCAATATTGGGCTTTGAGCAGCTATGACACCTGCACGTAGTCTATCTCCGTACGAAAATCCTCCAGGCAATATTAGGGCATCATAATCATCTATCGATTTTTCCATATGCCAGACGTATTGAGCACTTATTCCTATAACATCATTTAAGACATGATATACATCTCGGTCACAGTTACTTCCTGGAAAAACGACTATTCCTGCCTTCACTTAGAATCTACCCTAACTGTATAGCGCTAGTAATTTTAATTTATTTGTAAGGTCAGACTAGTTAGTCTGATCTGCATCACAACACAAGACTACTGAAGGTGTTATTTGGAGACCTAAGTTTTTATTTTGATGATTATTATGATTGAATATTGAACGATAGAGTACGGGATATAATGACAAAGAACGTCATATCGATAGATGATGGACTTACAGCTAACGAAGCAGCAAAAATTATGACTGAAAAGCGCATAAGCTCTCTTATTGTCGAGAGAGAAAACGTTCCTATTGGTATAATCACTGAAAAGGATTTTGTTAAAAAGATTTGTACCAAAGATTTAGTATCTTCAAAAATTAAGGTAGGCACGATAATGTCAAAAATACAAACGTACGCCAGTCCTGACACTCCAGTGGAAATTGCTGTGCAAAGGATGGTCAATCATAAGATACGTAGATTGCCCATACTGTCAGACGGAAAAGTAGTTGGTATCGTCACTGTTACTGATTTGGCAAGGCAATTGAGAACTATATTGTTAGTAGATGGGATATTGTCAGAGGAATCTTGAGTATATAAAAGAAAAAAGAAAGGGCCATAGGCAAAATATAATAGTTACAACGTTCTTTTTGTTCTGGGTATGAAAAAATTCCTTGCAATATCTTTAGTCGTTATATCACTCATTATTATACTACAAAATAATTTGTTATATGCACAACCATCGGTAAAAGATAGTAATCTTAAGGTCGAAGCTTTCGTGAGCGGTCTTTCACTTCCCACTAGCATGTTGTTCTTGGATGAAAATAATATTTTAGTTTTAGAAAAAAATGGAAATGTTAGAGCCATTAGCAACGGAATGCTTCAACCACAACCGTTGGTATCACTTACTGTTGAAAGTCAGAATGAACGTGGATTATTGGGAATAGAAAGAATTGGTGAAAATATATTCTTGTACGCTACAGTAGATGATGGTGGAGTGATAAATAGAATATACAAATATACTTTGGGAGCAGGTCCGACACTAACAAATGAAGAAGTATTTATGGATCTTCCAGGAACACCAGCTACCAATCACCAAGGAGGCAAACTGGCTGTAAGTAGTGATGGATATCTTTATTCAGTAACTGGAGAGCTGCAGCGAGATGGAAAAGATCAAAATATAGTAGATGGTCCGGATCCAGATTTTAGTGGGGCAATTTTAAAAATAAATCCAAATGATGGGTCGCCCGCACCTAATAATCCTCTACAAGGGAACGACGTCAATGACCCTCTAAACTGGTATCAAGCCTATGGAATTAGAAATAGTTTTGGGCTTGGGGTAGATCCTGTTACCGGAACCCTATGGGATACAGAGAATGGAGAAAAATCACATGATGAAATTAATATGGTTATACCAGGATTTAACAGCGGCTGGAAACAAGCAATGGGACCAATTTCAGAGAGTGGGGTAACACAAAACAATTTAGTAATCTTCCCTAATTCGGAATATAAGGATCCAATTCTGAGCTTTACAGATTCTTTCGGTATCACAGATATTGAATTTTTAAATTCAGATAAATTAGGTGCTGAGTACTCTAATAATGCGTTTGTAGGAGACATAGGCTATGGAAACCTATACAGATTTGAATTAAATGATGAGAGAAACGACTTCAAGTTAGAAACACCGGGGTTGGCTGATCGTGTTGTCAATAGTGATGACGAATTAGCTTCGATACTATTTGGTGAAGGTTTTGCGGGAGTTACTGATATAAAGACTGGACCTGATGGGTATCTTTATGTTCTATCTCATGATGATGGAACAATTTACAGAATTAGTTAAAACCAAAACACAATTAAATGCAAGAACAGTTACCCAATACATGCCATATTCGTTCGTTTTTATTTACTTATTGACATCAATTGTCAATTTGAAAAATTTTTATTTTTTGTCCTGCTATGATAGCATTCAATATCTTTCTACCACTTTCAGACCTCTTGTCTATTTTGATTCTTGATTTCTTTCCTACCTGATTTGCACAAATAAATTCATCATCTATGTACAAATTTACTTTGTTACCAATTGATTCTCCGTCTAAGTTTATGACAACTCCATTGCCCGACTCGTTTATTTCAAAGTCTACTTCTTTGCCAAGAGTAGGAGTTTTCATTTCTACATCTATCCTTATGCCAAGCATATCTTCAAGCTCACTTATAGTGGTTCCACCTTTTCCAATTATTCGAGGAATTGTCTCCTTTTGTACCTTGATTCTTACCTTATTGTCCGATAGGATAGATATCTCTGGATTGGGATCAAAACGACGTATTACATCCTTTATCTTTGATTCTGCAAGTTTATAGATATTGTTTTGATTCGTACCATTGTCTAGGTCAACGGGCACAATGACGTTTTCTTCGCCGAATGTATAAATCTCATATTCTGTTACTCCGGTTGAAAAATCTTTGACTTCTACTACTGGCCTGGCAAGATCAGCTTCGGTCATCTTATATGGTACTTTGACCGTGAGCGAGATTTCATAAACCTTTTTGATCATCCCCGCGTCCATAAAGATTATTGTATCTAGAATTTGTGGTATCATCCCCAGTTCGATTCTGCCAATAAATCTCTGTACCGCATCCAAAGGTTTACTTGCGTGGATTACTCCTATCATACCGACTCCAGCTAGCTTCATATCAGAAAATACTTGAAAATCTCTATATCGCCTTATTTCATCAAATATGGTATAGTCAGGTCGCACAAGCAACAAAATGTCAACAGCATTCTCGAAACTTCCCTCTAGCGGTCCGTATTGAGTTACTTCTTTTGGTACTTGCAAATCTCTAGGCGATTCAAATGTCTTTACAATCTTATTTTGCGTAGCATAAAATTCGGCAAGGCTGCTTGCCAGTGTACTCTTACCAGACCCAGGAGGCCCTGCGATAATTATTCCTTCTACATCTGATGTCAATCGACCCAATAATTTTTCACTCAGTCCATAGTCTTCTAATGTCAACTTTGCTATTGGTCTAACTACCGTAATTTCTTGCCCATCTGAAAAGGGCTCTTTTGTAATTGCGATTCTATATTTACCCAGCTGGACGACAGTTGCTCCATCCCTGTTAATTTCGGTGAACCCTTTTCTTGACCGGGATTGTTCTAAAATATTCTTTGTAATTTCATAAATTTCTTCAGCTGAGAGTCTATTTTCTTCCAAGCGCTCAAGCTTTAAGTTACCAGGGACACCCTTTTTTGCAAATGGAAAAGTGCCTTCTTTTAGATGAACACTCATTGTATGGTTATCAAAATATTTTTCAAATTGTAATTTTGAATCTTCATTAGAAGAACTAATATGAATTGACTTAATTCCCTGTGCTTCAGACACCAAGTGCTGAACGTAGTCACATGTTATCAATGTAGCATCTTTTTCTAAAGCTATATCTTTTATAATGGAATCAATTCTTCCATGTTTAGCCAGCCTAATTTCTTCAATTGTTGGTCTGGTTCCAGCAAATTCCAAACTTATTCTTCTGGCCTTGCATGCATCCCTTATCTTTTTTATTTCAAGTAATCCTTCTATTCCATGTGACTTACTCGTCGATGCCTGTGCCTGCAGTTCATCTAAAACAGCTATAGGAATTATTATTTGGCTGTTTTGTTCGATTTTATCTTGTATGATATCCGGAACCTTGCCATCAATAATTACACTGGTATCTAAGACGAATTTATCAGTCATCCAAAATAGAGTATGACTTCTAGATTAATGTGTTTTTTTATAAAATTGGAAAAATAGATCGGGCAAATTGTCCATTTGGTTACCGTTTGTTATTATTCGTCAACATAAAATATGGTTTGATTGTTTACACTATTTTCCTGTGAGAGAATACTTGATATCATATTAATAATTTTTTCTTCATCGGGTTGACATCCATCTATGTTGCCAGCAAGTAATAGGTATTGTCTTATGTTTGATTTTATAACATCTCGCAATTCTTGATTAACGGTGGCATTGAAGGGTCTAAGCGCACCGCGAAATATTTCCGACCTTGCCCTAACAACTCCAGAGATTTTGTCTCCGACGGGAGAGTCAGGCCCCACGATAGTTATTGATCCCCTCGAACCTTTGAATAAAGAAGGTTCACTTACAGCGCCTTCGGGCGACATGTTAATTACAGATTCTCTAGTTATCAATGCCGGCACAAGCAAGTAATTTTCGACGAGCTGGTCCCATTGTTTTCTGTCAAGGGATTTTAATGTTATATCGTAATCATATTCGCCAGTAAGCAAAACCACTGCATCTATTGCAGAGAATTTTTCACGTACCGCTCTAAAGATTCTTTTTACAGCATCTTCACTCGATAAATTCACAGAGTGGGAATGGTACTCTTTATAGTAACCCAAATTTTTAGAATCTTTTGTCAGAATCACCAATTGTTTTATTTTATTTGCAAGGAAATTTGCAATTAGTTTTGCGCGTCTATGATCTTTTTCCGATGAAGAATTTATTATCAGAGCAATAACTTTATCTGATGCATGAATCTCGTTTTGTTGAATATATGTTCCAATTATTGGTCTTGTAGGGTAAAATACTCTGTCATTTGGCACAATCTTGCCATTCAATAACTTGCTCATTTTTTCAGATGATAGGTTTAGAACCATTTCCGCGACTTGGTCCTGTGAAAGAAATTCCTTATCAACTATCATTTTCTTTGTATTCAGTTGTATCTTTTCAGCTATTTCCTGCGTTTTTGATAAAAGCTCTCTCAGTGTTGAACTAAGTTTGAGTTTTTCATCTTCATTTTTTATCCTTTCGTTAAACACTTTTTGTAGAACTACGTCCATTTCATTATTCACAGCAGTCTGGTCTTCCCCTAAAACATTCAAAAGTCGTTGCAATATTTTTTCTATTTCGATAGATGATAATTCAGGAAAGCCTCCGATACGTAAAAATTCTGCAGCTGCCTTTGGATATACGGTCTTGTAAATACGATCCGAATGAACCGGACCCGGATTAGTTGCCACTGATTCAATTCCATCAGAGACCAATTCCCAAGCAAAAGCTTCCGCTAGCCTATTTTTGGCTCCTTGCGCACTTGTATATGGAGTTCTAAATCTATATGGCCGCTGTTCATATTTGTTTTCCTCTGTGAAAAAAGTAGATATGGTAATTATTTTAGAGCCCTTTTGCATGTTTTCAATACATTTGAGGGTTGTCCAAAACGTACCTGTTAAATGAATCATTATACATTCCTTAAAATCTGCAAAATTAGAGTTCGTAAAAAGCTTTACAGGTCCTGAAACTCCAGCATTATTAACAAGAATGTGGACATGACCTATTTCCTTTGAAATAGTATTGAACATATTCGTTATTGCCGTTTCATCTGAAACATCAACACCAGGAAATATTCTGATTTTTCCTTCACTTCCTATATTTGTTATTATTTTTTCTAATTCAGATTGCGTTTCTTCTAGCGGTTCCTTTCTTCTCCCAAGTAAAATTATGCTCGCCCCATTTTCAGCAAATTTCTTTGCAACGGCTTGGCCTATTCCAGTTCCACTACCGGTGACTAGTACAACTTTACTGGCAAATTTAAAGTCCTTATCCAACTGTAAGTTCATCTCCTATAGGCATACGTTGATGGCATATTTAATACACTATTAAATATGGCGAGGCTGAACTTATTGCAACTCAAGAATCTGAAAAAATATTAGAATCTACACCAATTAATTATTCACACAATTTATTTATCAGTGCAAAATTACAAACTGCATGAATAATGAAGCACACACCACAGCAGGTTCTGTTAATATTCATGAAGATAAGGACGAATCTGAAACTATCAAGATTTCAAGCCTGAACGACATTTTTGCTGCACAAATGAAAAAGAACGGGTTGACTGTCGAGACAGCCCCAATAGGCTCGTTAAAGTTGGAGTATGAAGATTATTATAATAATGATATCGGTTCTAATCCTAGGCTTATTACTAATCGTGGCTGTATCAAGATAAAAGACAAAGAAATAAGCATGATCCAAATTATTCAACGAAACTAGCTATGGTTTTCATTTAAAATTGACTTTTCAGAGATTTTACCAGAACATCGAAATTTTCGTCTTAAAGCATGTAAGAATGCTCTGATTTTTGGGTATGAGAAACAAAAGGGAGTGCTTGGTTTGATTGGTAAAAGTGCCTCACGCTCTCCACCAATCGAAACTAAGAAAGTAAACCCTTCGGGGTTTCATTGATGTGATTGCTAAGATAAATTGCTTCTTTACGGTAGTCGCCAACCTGCCAACCAAAACTATTCCAGTAGCTGTAATGTCTTGCTGATTGTCTACAACCTGCACCAGATATGGAGCATGGTCAATGCCAGGACCATGCTCATATACGGCAAAATCGCAACCAAACTTTATACCAGGAGAGACAATATATCCTACGTCTCTTAACTTTTTGAATACTAGATACTTGATATCAAAATCAACATACTGTTTTCTGCAAATTTCTTTCATTTCCTTTAAGATAATTCTCTCTCCGTTGACATTATTTACGGTAAGTAATTTTGATTCAACCAGATAGCATCCTTCAATTAAATCAAGAATGAGAGGTGTTTCAAAATCAATTCCCTTTGGTTTGTAGACGCCAAGCGGCTTCCCATAATAGCCAAGAGAAAAAATTGACTTTGAATCATCAATATCCCATATGATTATTCTGCTCTTTACGAGAGTACCAGAAAAAGAACCCATTACATACTCAGAGCAAGTATAGTAAGAGAATCTGACGCAACCTGACATTTATCTGCCATTCCTTCTATTCCCTCTACTGCGTCCTTTACCAGAAGGAGATCTTTCGTATTTGGAATTTCATTAAGAGCTTTAATCACAACTTTTCTGTAAGCATTGTCAACTTTTCTTTCAATGTTTTGAACCTCTTGCGCAAGTTCAATTGTATTTGAAGGGTTTATGCTTAGGGCCCGAGCCATTTCATTTAACTTGAAAATGGCCTCCACAACCATATTGATGAGTTCACTGATATCCTCATCAAATTTGCCTTTTTTTAACGTGGTTATTTTAATATTTGAAAGTCGAAATGCGATTCCTGTAATATATCCTGCAATATCATTAATTATGTAAGCAGTTCTTAGAACATCTTCTCTGTACACCATGAGACTTCCAGTATCCGAAATTTCCCTTGTCATCTTTCTTCTAAGGTTTTCTACTTCTTCACCAGCATTTTTCATTCTAACAAGAGATAATTCAGTTTCCTTGTTAGTCCCCTTTATTATGGAATCAGTAAGCGATGATAGATCTCTTGCTGCGTTTAGAATATGAGTAATTTCATCGTGCAAAACGGCCAAGGTTTTTCTTTTAGCCTGTACCTCTAACTCTCCATTATACATATACAGATTAAAAATGTTCAGACATTTTTAATCCTTTTCAAATTGTTTTTGTCCGTTAAAAATTAAAGACAATGAAAATTTGACTGATAAAATAAAGTAGTGATATTGCACACACAAAGATATTTTTAGGAGGCTATTAACTTGTCCTGTTTGCCCACGTAACTACCGTGAATGTGCTCACTGCAGATCCGATCATCCCTGCTATCAATGCGCCTATAACTGCCTGATTGACAAATTTTGGCATAGATGTGGCAAACCATTCTGCAATTCCAGGTAATAAAAGATACCCTACAAAGCCAATTCCAAATCCGATTAACCAGAATATGAAAACTGCAAACCCTCTAGACAATTCTCTTAATCTCCATGCAGTTTATTTTTAATAATATCATGACACTTTGGTAAACCATGATAATTTTTGTATAAAATGTATTATGTCAAAAAATGTCTATTTGACGCATCCATTGATTTAATGTATGCTATGGAATATCTAGAATAGTTGAGAAAATATTGAAACTAAGCAATCAATAAATGTATAATTAAGGAAATTCAAACTTATTTAACCGGATATTTTAGATACTAAAGTAATTGAGATTGATATTGGTAGGTTTTGGCGTCGTTGGCCAGGGCTTTGTTAAATTGTTATTATCGCACTCAACCGATCTGTATAACGAGTATGGTATAAAGCCTAAAGTAGTTGCATGTGCTGATAAGGGAGGAATAGTAACTTGCAATGAAGGTTTAGATTTAGACAGATTGCTGAATATAAAGATGAAAAAGAGATCTGTTATCCAGTATGGATTCAATAGAGATACAACTGGCATATTAGATGCAATTGAAAGTATCGATGCAGAGGTAGTTATTGAACTAACTCCAACCAATATCACAGACGGTGAGCCAGGAAAATCCCACATCATCACAGCCATGAAGTCAGGTAAAAACGTAATAACCGTGAACAAGGGACCTCTGGCCTTGGAATTTCCATCGTTGATGGAATTGGCAAAATACAACAGAATTGCATTTAAATTTAGTGGGACGGTTGGAGGCGGGACGCCAATACTAGAATTTGCTAAAAGATGTTTGAAAGGAGACAGGATCCTGTCATTCGAAGGCATCCTTAACGGAACAACAAATTATATCTTGAGCAAAATGTATGAGGGATTGAATTTTTCTGAAGCCCTTAGAGATGCCTCGGAAAAAGGGTATGCAGAAAAAGATCCAACACTGGATATTGATGGATATGACGCAGTTGCAAAACTAGTAATTGCATCAAACTTTGTAATGAACATGAAATCAACGATGAGTGACGTTAAGAGAACGGGTATTAGAGATGTAGAGGCCACACAGGTTGTCAATGAACGAAAAAAGGGAAATGCCATAAAATTAATTGCAAGTTGTGACGGAAAAAAATTAGTCGTTGCACCCAAGCCAGTATATACAAAGGATCCGATTTGTGTAGATGGTACTCTTAATGCGATTACGTTTACATGTCAACATTCAGGTCAACAAACAATTATAGGTAAAGGCGCTGGCGGGATGGAAACTGCAAGTTCAATATTGCGGGATTTGATAGATATTAGAAAAACATTACTCGATCTTAAATTTTAAATGTGTTTTCAAAATTTGATAAATATTGAATCAAGAGATAACCTGCTTTAGTAACAAACGGTGAGCAGAAATTATTCAGCTATGCCAAATACAAGATAGTACTTATTGGAAGCTAGTTCGATTCATTACGAAAGGTTTTGCTTCAAGTTTAGAAAATTATGTCAATATCTATTATTTCTATTGAAGTTCAGTTGATCAGATCTTTGGTGAAACAGCTATTATGACAAGTCATCTGCATATAGTATGTAGTCTACAAGGATTGTAACTTGTCCAAAACTGAATTTATCATCAAGAGGTCATTTGTCAAAAACCTTCGCTTTTGTAATAGTTCTATATTTCAACACGCGCACATAACTTGAAGCATATTTCTTATGTAGTTTTCCTATATTCCACTCTAAGATTTCTGATAAACTCTCTTTCCTTTACACCCAAACAGGACGGCATACTTTATCTTATAGACTAGACTCAAGTACTTTATTACGCTTTTCTGAGATCATACGTTTTTACGTTCCACAAAAATCTTTCATTATATCCTAATAAAGGCATAGTCGTTTTCATACCTTTGCTAATTGAGGAAAAAATAGAACCGCTTTGTAACGGGCAAGATGATCTTGGCTCAATTCTATAGGTGGTCTTGCGGAATCTGAACTATTCTTACATTTGAATTGATCATATCCGATGCCTATCCTACAAACTATAAGAATATTTCAGATGTCCGCATGGGTTTAAGGCTATATGTAACAAGCTTATCCATGTTTGAATTATAGAATTTCAATAAAAATTAAATTATATATGATGCATCTATCAATAATATTGACTCAGGTAATAACGAGCGATGTTAAGAAATTGCGTCTGGATTTTCTGAATGTAAGAAATACTACTTCACTCATATTTGAACCAATTTCGATAGAAGATGCGGTAATGCAATCTGATCCATTTGGCAGCACGCCAAACTGGCATATTGCTCATGTGACCTGGTTTTTTCAAAAAATTCTTGAAGAATACAAACAAAACGTAGATGCTAATTCAATAAATACAGATTATCTCAATTCCTACTATCAACGTTATAGCAATATCTTGCCTAAATCAGATAGAGGAAAATTTCCTAGACCTAAAGTTTCTGAGACATTGAAATATCGATCTCTGATCGAAGACATGTTTCTAAAATTTTTAGGCAACCTCGAAAAGAACAACTCTTTAACACGTAATTTAGCATATGACATAGAATTGGCAAATCAGCATGAGATGCAGCATCAAGAGCTATTAGTCTATGATCTTCAACATTATTTCCAGAGATTCGAAGATCCTAAGGATAATTATGAACCAAAAATCACGAAAAGCAATTCCTTGATTGATAATGCTGACATTGAGCAAGGCATGGTAAAAGTATCTGGGGGACTGTACGAACTTGGATTTTCAGGCGATGACTTTTGCTATGACAATGAAATTCCAGAACATAAGACCTATCTAAATCCATATGAAATTGACAAATATCTAGTTACAAATAGGGATTTTATCGAGTTTATTGATAAGGGAGGATATGAAGACTATAGATATTGGTTATCGGACGGATGGGATCTGGTGAAAGAAAAACATTGGAAAGCGCCACTTTACTGGCAAAAAATCGAAGCAGACTGGTACAAGAAAGATTTTGGAGGACTAAATAAAGTTTCACCAAATGAACCAGTAACTAATGTAAGTTATTACGAGGCAGAGGCATATTCAAAATGGGCAGGAAAAAGATTGCCAACTGAGGCAGAATGGGAAAAAGCCGCAGGTTGGAATGAAGATTTGAAGAGCAAGACAAGGTATCCATGGGGAGATGATTTGCCATCAGACCTTAATGCAAATTTGTTAGAATCATGGAAATGGGGACCATCTCCAATAGGGTCATATCCGCGAGGAAAGAGTCATTATGGTTGTCACCAGATGATTGGTGATGTGTGGGAATGGACATCTTCTGAATATGTCCTGTATCCCGGATTTAGATCTAAATTTTCAGAGTATACGGACAAGTGGGCGATCAATCAGAAGGTATTGCGCGGAGGTTCATTTGCGACTCCTAGGTCGCAAATTAGAAACAGTTACAGAAATTACTTCAAGCCTCATGAAAGGATTCCTTTTTCAGGATTTCGTTGTGTCAGAGACCTTTTTTAACAAGATTACTGAATATTGTTGCTTTTGATCAGTAAAGTTCTTTATTACTTCAAGACCGACATTCTTCACCAGTTCTTTGAATCTATTTTGTGAATATTTGTAAGAATTTTCTGTGTGAATGGTTTCGCCCTTTTTGAAATAAAATGTTTTTCCAATTAATCCAATTCTTACTCGTTGATCCAACTTTGACTCCAAATGCATCTCAATTCTATGTTTGTGAATATTGTAAAATGACTTGTGCTCAAATGTTGACAGTTTAAACTCTCCACCAAGTTCTTTATTAATTCTGGACAAAATATTCAAATTGAATTTTGCAGTTATCCCATTCTTGTCATTATATGCCTTGTCCAAAATTTTTTTATCTTTTTCTAGGTCGATACCAATCAATAGCGCATCTTGCTTTCGTACATACTTCCTTAAAGAATAAAGAAAATCCTTTGATTCTTTTGGATCAAAATTTCCAATACTTGAACCTAAAAATATTATTAATTTTCTCTTGGGAATGTTATCGTTCATTTTCATAAATTCATTTATTTTGATTAGACCTGATACATACTCTGAACAAATTCCAAAAACTTGTAAATTCACATATTCTCTGGATAAATCTCTAATTGAATTTTTTAGCATTTTTAGTGAAACATCTATTGGAAAATAACAAACTTTCTTCAAGTTTGTAAGAAATGGTCTTAATAAAATTCTAGTTTTCAAGGAGTTTCCATTGCCCAATTCAACAATACTTATTTCTTTTTCCCCAATAATGTTCATGATTTCATCCACAGATTTTTTCAATATTGATGATTCAATACGATTAAGATAATACTCTGGTTGCTCACATATCTCTTCAAAAAATTTTGATCCATTTTTGTCATAAAAAAATTTAGGTGAAACATGCTTTTGTTTATCATCTAGGCCTTTTTCAACGTCCCTTGCAAATTCATTATTTGTTATAAATTTTTCATTGTTATGTATTAGCAACTATTGATAGATTCCTCCTTAAAATATATGAAACTTACAATCTGTATTCGTATATTCACTTGTCATTTTTTGGATAAATTTTCTAGATATTGCAGACCAAGTTTTATGACATTTTTATAATCAGTACTCTGAACAGTAGGCTCGAATGTAAGAAAATTTGAATATTTTATTTTCTTGAGCGCTCCTAGAATGCTATCAAAGTCTATGTGAGCAAAACCAGGCATTTTCCTATTGTTTTCAGATATATGAACTTGTTTTAGCATTGTTTTAGAATTTACTATTGCATCATATATTGAATCTTCTTCTATGTTCATGTGGAAAGTATCTAGCAAGATTCCTACATTTTCTTGGTCTACAAGTTCTACAATGTATTTCGCATCTTCAGAGTTGCTGCAAATAGGGGTACTGTAGCGATTCAACGGTTCAATAAGCAAATCTACATCGTAAATTCTGGCGTACGTTGCTAATTGACGTAACGGTTCTATTAATGAAGTAACTAATTTTCTTTTCTCATCTCGTAATAGATTCTTGTGATTGCCATTTAAAATTAGCGGCTTATCACTATACAAACATATATTAAATGTGTTACCACCTAGAGTATGGCAGAGCAAAATACACTTTTTTACATAGTCCTGAGCGGCTATCATTGAATAATTATTGTTAGTAACTAGGTTGCGGGACTTGTATTCGGTACTGCTAAAACCCCACATCCCAGTTACCCCTGAAACATTCATTGAGAGGGAATCTAGTAGATGTGAGATGCTCGTAACATCAATTAAATCAGGTTCACCATAAACTTCCACAGCGTCAAAACCTAGATGCTTCAAATTTTCAAGTGTTTTTTGTATTGGTTCCAAATTTTTAAAAGATGATAAAGTTATAGAGTACTTCCAGGACATGTCCATCGTATTATGGGTTATAATAGGCTTTTAAGATATTTGCCGATAGTAACGATACTCAAATTATCACCGTCATTTGTTCCATCAATATTTTTCTTATTTGACACATAAACTGGCATGGATTCATCTTGTGATGGTAATCTACCATGTGAACCTTTAACTAATTTACCATCAAATGGTATAGATTTTGTATTAGGATCAAAGAATAATTCAACAGGATCATAACCAGGTTTTCTATGAATATCAACCTTCTTGGCAAAGCTTGGAGACTTGGCTGGGTCAAACCACCAATAATAGCTAAACCATTTATCCGTATTTGACACTGCAATTAAATCGCCACTCCTTGGATGGTTTATTCTCAGTTGTTGCTTCAACTCATTATCCAGTATCATGTCTACCCCTTTTATTCCTTCTAAAATTTTTCTGACTGATTTAGCATAATTCTCTTTAAGATAAATATGTGCTACCTGGTGGTCTACCATTGCAAACGCCTTGCTATACTCAAGGTCCAAATACTCTATTCCTTCAATCTCTCTTACAGAAAGAAGATCATTTTCTCTAAGTATAGTATTTAAGGAAATGTCCGAATTAACATTTGTGAATCCATATTCTGAAAAAATGATAAATTGTGTATCTTCTATTATACCAATATCCGTTGCTTTCTTGATTAATCTACCAATCAAATCATCAACAAATTTTAAGTCGTCTTTTAGATTTTTATAGGATGTTCCATTTCTTTGGAAGGAATAATCTAAATGCGGGATATAGGTAAATAAGAAATTAGGCCTCTCATATTCTATTACAAATTCCGTTGCCAATTCTATCCATTCGCTTGATTTTTTAGAGGCAAAGGGACCCCAATACCATGACAAATCAAATTTTCCTATTTTTTGGAATAGTTTTTCGTAGAAACCTGGCGGTTTGCTATAACACCACATTATCATTCTGTCATCCATATGCAATGGACGTGGTGTTAATACCATATCTGCATTAGAGTACATCGTATTTTGCCAAAATAATACGGCTGTTTTCAAACCAGTACCCCGCATTTTAACTGCATCCCAAATTCTATCGGCCTGAACTAGGTTACTTGATTGTTCCCAAAAAGAAACACCATAGTGTTTCCTATCATACAATCCATTTGAAATAATTCCATGTATTTCAGGATATGAGCCAGAAAGTAAACTACTCTGTACAGTACATGTTACCGCAGGAAATACTGTTTCTATATTTCTTGTTTCCCCAATTTGTGAAATATTGAATATATTCGGAGTTAGGTTTTCAACAATGTGTTTTTTTTCCAAACCTACAATGTCGATAATTATTATATGTTTAGCCATTAAAGTAATGGAATTTATCGAGAATTTATTTCTAATTATTTTTGTCTCAAGTCATGTACATCTTTCTTGACAATATGATCAACGGTGCTAGTAATACCAGTACAGCCACACCCATCCATACTCCTATTATTCCGCTTAAAAATGTCGAGTCAAGGACAATAATTGACAAAATCATATTTTGTACTATCTGCTGTATTCCTAGGAGATCTTTCTTATGAATATTGTAGAATGTTATAGCCATAATAAATGAAAAAAGCGCCAGGATAATCAGAGACTCATATTTGAAAAATCCTATAACTGAAAATAAAACAATCATGAAAATTATAGCGGCAATTATGGTGGGAATCAAAAATAATTTTATATTTTTTGAAAAGCCGTGAACCTCATATCGGCTTACGAATCCTATTAAGCACACGTAAACAAATGTTATTGCCAGTACAAATGATAAAATAACATATTGAGGGAAGCCGATAATATTGCTAAAACCTATACTCGCACCCAGCATTACATTCATGACTCTTGTCGCGGCGATAGTAAACGGACCTACCTGTGTTTCCTTTAAATATTTATCATATCCAAAAATTAGGGCAAGTAAAATTGATGTTATAACAAATGTTGGAGTACTGACTATTAGAGATAGACCTAGAGCTAAGACTGAAAATGCGATAACAAGGCTAACAGCTGTTCTTTTTGTTATTTTACCTGATGCAAGCGGTCTGTCAGGCCTTTCTTTCTTATCAATATTATAATCATATAGATCATTTAGTATGAGACCAACACAATAAAGTAGAATTGAAATTGTTACTAATAAAAGTACCTGTACATAGGATGTAATTGTCAGTGATGAGGCTATAACAAACCCAACTAGAATATTCGAAGGAAGTGTAAATAGATTTGGAAGCCTGATTAGAATCAGGTAATCTTTGAAATTGGGTCTTTGCATGGGCGTCACTGGTAATAAATAAAATGAATCAATAAACGAAAAACCATCAGATTATGCAACACTGCAAATATCATTTCTTAACTAAAGATACTCATGTGATTTAATAAACTTCATTGCTTGTTTTGCAGCATATATGGGACATTCCTGATATGGATACAGTTCTACTGTTATGAAACCATCATAGCCAATATTTTCCAACGATTTTAGGACAGAGTCAATGTTTATTGCGCCTTCACCAAGCATAAGGTGCTGATGGTTTCTGTCTGCGGCTATATCTTCTAAATGCACATGGCGAACATAATCAGATAATCTGTATATAACCTGGGATGGATCCTCCCCCACACAGAAAAAATGTCCAATATCAAAATTTAATCCAATATACCTTGAATCAAAATTCTTAATAAATTTAATAAATTGCTGGGAATTTTCAATTAAAAGCCCTGGTTCTGGTTCTACAAGTACAGTAACATTTTCCTGCATTGTTGTCTCTAATATCTCATTTATGCCAATTTCAAAGATTTTCAATAGTTCATTTTCGCTCAAACCTTGATTGTTAACTGGACCTCCTGGTTCTGTAGATATATTACTGACTCCAAGTTTCCGAGCTAGTTTTATGCAGTCTAAAGTATGTTCAATTCGTAATTTACGGGATTCAGAGTCAATTTCAATCCATGATGGATGATGTGTATCTCCTATGGCAAAAAGGGTAAAGGCATTTAGATTGGAAATACTTATTCCTAATTTTGATATTAGTTGCTTAATTTCATTGATATCAGGATCAGTGAGTGTTTTGGGATACGCATGTGGGATATCACAAAGTATCTCAACTCCCTTGTAGCCAATTTCAGACAGTGTATTTATTGTATCTTTTAACGAGAATTTTTTGAACGCGTTTGTACTGAATGCAAATTCCATATTTGATTATTATGGTCTCCAAAGGAATTTGGAAGATTGTTTAAAAAACTCATATGCGTTATAAAATGTTACTTTTTCGATATCATTTTTGCTGAACCCTCTTTTTTTCATTTCTCTTGCTACTGAAGGCACGCTTAATGGGTCAGATATTCCCCAATCCGCTGAGCTGTTTATCATGATTTTATCTACACCGTTTTTTTCAATTATATCAATCGCTCTTGTTGGAGAAAGTTTAGTTATAGGATAAACAGTTAACCCAGCCCAGCATCCAAGCTCCAATGTTTTTTCTATCGTTTCTTCCGTATTATGATCTATTAGGATTTTATTTGATAAACCCAACAGGTTCTTATTTTTAAGAACAGATCTTGTTCGTTGAATTCCGTCCTTTTTATTGACATGTGGTAGGTGGATCATTGTGAGCATCTTTTTCTCCACTGCAATATCCAGTTGCACCTGAAATAATTCATCCTCTAAACCATTAATCAAGTTGTAGCCAATTTCGCCAATTGCAACAACTCTTTCTCTATCTAAATATTTTGACATAGCTTCAAGTGCATCTAGAGCAAGAGGTCTTATAGCAGATTCCTTCGGATTCACCGATAAACAAACATAATGATCAATTGCAAATTCCTTCGCTCTTTTTGTTTCAAAAGATATCATGTGTTCCCAATAATCTTTAAAAGTACCAACAGAAGTTCTTGGACTACCCAACCAAAAAGATGGTTGGACAATAACTTCGATACCTGCTTTTGACATTAATTCATAATCGGCAGTAGTTCTAGAATACATATGTATGTGTGGATCAAAAAAGCGTCCCAAAATCATTCACCCATATTGAAACGAATCCTTTTTTATATTTGTCTTGTGTATTTGAAGATCTAATAGACTGAAATTCCAACTTTAAATAATCTTGCGCTTCATTTGTGTAATTTAGATTAAATTACCATTATTCAAATTATTTAGCTATCATTGGTAATTAATGATAAAAACTATAATCTTTCTGTTGAATTAGATAAAATACATCTACGTAACCCAACCATGCTGGCTTCAGGCATACTGGGCATATCTCAAAGTATCTTTGAGAGATTATATAATGAGAATATAGGCGCCATTGTGACTAAATCAATTAGTGTTAATCCCATGAAAGGGTATCCAAATCCAACAATAATTCCTCTAGGTCGCGGAAGTTATCTTAATGCCGTAGGTTTATCAAATCCTGGTGTACATGCTTTTTCAAAGGAATTATGTCAGAATAAAAACATTCCAATAATCATTAGCCTTGTTGGTTCCTCTGAAAAGGAATTTTCAGAGATGGTCAGAGTGTTCGATTCCCTGAATATTCTTGGATATGAGATCAATCTCTCTTGCCCTCATGTCTCTAAAATGGGTATGGAAGTTGGTGATGATCCAGAGGCGGTGAACAAGATTGTTAGGACCGTCAGAATGAATACCAACAAACCAATTTCTGTCAAAGTAGGAGTTGGTTCTGTTGATGTTGTTGAGCTTGCAAGAATAGCAATAGATGCAGGTGCTAATATCATTACCGCCATTAACACCTTGAGGGCCATGAGTATTGATGTTGAAACAATGATGCCAATCCTAAGTAATCGAATTGGGGGATTATCGGGTAGTGCAATAAAACCTATAGGTATAAGATGCGTTTATGAAATCTCTAAAAAACTGCAAGTACCTGTAATAGGTTGCGGAGGTGTTTCGTCATGGCCGGATGTGATAGAATACATGGTTGCAGGAGCTTCGGCTGTTCAAATTGGTAGCGTAATAGGGACTAGTGGTCCTAGAATCTTCAAGCAGATCACCAAAGATTTAAGAAAATATGTTGAAAAGAAAGGACTGAGAAATATTAGCGAGATAATTGGAATTGCCCACAAATATTGATAAGAGGAGAATAGTTCGGATTGAGGCAACTATTGCTGAAACGCCAACTGTTAAGACATTGGTTTTCAAAGATAGATTGAGTTACTCTGCTAAACCAGGTCAATTTTTGATGATATGGATTCCTCGAATTGAAGAAATACCTATGAGTGTAATGATAAACTCCGACGAAGGATATGCGGCAGTTACGATTAGAAAATTTGGAATTGGTTCTACTGCTCTGTTTGAGAGAAAAAAGAATGATCTTATTGGTTTACGTGGGCCTTACGGTAACAGATTTACACTACGAAAAAATTATAGAAAAATATTGATAATTGGAGGCGGAACAGGTCTAGTTCCATTATTGAGGTTGGCATCTCTTGCTAGTAAGAGTAACGTTAAGAGTACTATAGTCATGGGCGCGAGAACAAAGACAGAGGTTTTCTTTGAGAAAATAACTAGAAGAATAATACAAGGCGCTAATTCTACACTACTTGTTTGTACAGATGATGGGAGTTATGGAATTAAAGGCACTACTGTTAGTACAATGGGTAAATTGGTAAGGAATGATTTTTTTGATTGTGTATACACATGCGGACCTGAATTGATGATGAAAGGAGTTGTTGATTTATCCAATAAAAATTCTATACCGGTCCAGGCAAGTTTAGAACGATACATGAAATGTGGGATAGGTATTTGCGGCAGTTGTTGCCTTGATAGTTCGCTTGTTTGTCAGGACGGGACGGTATTTGATGGAAGTCAACTCTCAAAGATGCTAGATTTTGGTATCTCTTATAGAGATAAAGATGGGCAAAAAATTAACTATGCATAATTGAGATTCATATTTTTTGGATGTGGAAAAATTGGTATTAGCAAAGGCAGAACTTGACTCATCTTTGTCAATATTTATCAATCTATGAAATAGTCATACTTATCTAGTTAGTTTTTATCTATATGTTTAACTAGATTTATGTTCTAAAATGAAGAATCGCTCAGAGATTGAAATTATGGCTGCCATCCTAAATGCTGCGGTCTCAAATTGGGAATACAAAACTACAATAATGATTAACGCTGGTGTATCACATTCGCAATTAACACGCTATTTAATGACTGCTGTTGACAGGAAATTGATGGAATACTCTGAGATTACAGGATTATACAGAACTGCGGAAGCGGGACTGATTTTCATAAAGAAACATGAAGAAATGTGCCGGATTTTCCCAGCAATATCAGATTTGCCTGAAGTATCCCACAACAATTATGTAGTAGAAGAATCACTAAATGAGTAAACTAAGCTGTTTGTAATATTATTATTTTAAAAAATAAATTTGTTAATCTTACATTTTGATATATCCATTTGAACAATGATAAACGCTCATTGAGATGACCTCGATTCAAAGTTTGCATTTTTCCTTCTTTTCTAATGATTAGTAATTAAATTAGCTAGTTTTAAATTCTTAAGTTACTTTACCAAATGTATTAGATTTTGTTTATTATTTTATTTATGATCTAATTTTGAATCTATAAAGTCTGCAAATTCAGAATGTCTAAACAATGAGTGAAATTGCATATTGTTTTGACTAAGCAAGTTTTCTTTTGTTTCTCTGTCTATCACACTCATGATGTTAATGTTGTAAATTCCTTGATTACGTAAAGCAAATACTACATCAAGAACACTTTTTCCACTAGTAATAACATCATCAACTACGGTTACCGGAGTCTCGACTATCCCTTCAATCATTTTTTCAAGACCATGTGTTTTTACACTCTTTCGAACAAAAAACCCAGATACTCTCTTTGTTGGTTCAAATTGAAAGCTAGAGCAGACTATGGCGGTGGAAATAGCAATTGCTCCTGATTCTAATCCGCCTACTGATCTAGTCTTGGGCTGAATCTTTAGTATTTCTGAAAGCATTAATTCACCAATGAGCACCGCACCGTCAGGTTCACTTACAATTGATTTAATATCATAATAGAACTTACTTTTTCTATTGCTAGATAAAGTTATATCCTTGATGACGATCCCTCTTTCCCTTATGATATCCTTAAGTCGCTTGCGTTTTTCGTCAAGGGTCAGATCCAAACTTAGATTGCCTCCACATCTAGTATATCTTAATTAATAAAAAGCTAACCCATCTTTAGCTAAGTTCCAATAATTCACTATTTCTCTAATATTCTGATTACAATAAAATTTCACTTGACATATTTATTATCCACGCTCTATTCCCTCAGTCTCATCAAAATTATATATTCAAGGGAGCAAATAATTCAACTGATTAATGACCAAAAATATCCAGACAGCACTGAATGATTGGCACACCAATGTTGTCAGCCAAATGAAAATAAACGAACCTTCGAAATTAGCAGAGTATGCATTACACATTTCACGTATTGTAGCGTACGATAATTTGGTTATTCGGGATGAGTTATCCAAAATTGATGAAATTGGCAGGAAGATTGTTAAATCAATGAAGAATGCATCAGATTTCAGGCCGACTCAGTTGCTTGAAAAAATAAATTATCAATTGTATAAAATTGAGAATTTTAAGGGAAATCGAGACGATTATTACAACCCTTCAAATAGTTTGCTCAATATAGTAATAAAAAGAAAAACAGGAAACCCTATAACGCTATCAATATTATATATTCAATTGGCCCATTCAATAAACTTCACACTATATCCTGTGAGTTTTCCTTCACATTTTATGGTAAAACATGTTTTAGACGATGAGGAAAATGAAATAATAATTGATCCATTCAACGAAGGGAGAATAATGGATGATTACTCTCTAAAAGAATTACTGGATCATTTTTATCCGAAAATGAACATTGCATTGACTAGAAAACTGGTTGATAAGGCATCAAATCCTGATGTTATCATACGAATGTTGAATAATCTAAAAACGAGTTTTTTTGAATGTCAAGATTTGGATAATGCTGAGCTAGTGAACGAAATGATCTTGGATATTCATACCGATGATCAACACAGCCTGAGAGATAAAGGAATGGTATTCCTACATAAAAAAAGTTACGGACAGGCGTTGGAATTTTTTAATTTATATTTAGAAAGATTTCCAGAAGCCACTGATGTTGATACCATATTGGAATTAATAAGAAAGATCAAGACCAGTGATTTGTGAGACATAAAGTTAAATTTCAAAGCCATTATCAAAAGTGATATATTTCAGAAATTCTGATTGTTTGAATTGCTGTGTCAGATAAATCAGAATCGTTAGATACAATCTTTCTTGACGGAGAGAGAAAAATAGTAGTATGTAAAAATGATATCAACTTGAGTAAGAAAAATGAAAACACGATATTCATACTATTTGTAGAAGAATCACAAGGTTCTGCAGGAGGAAGAATAGGAGGAGCGGGGTTTAGGAGAATAAGCAGGATTGCTTGTTATAACATGATAAATGGCATTGAGAAAAAAATATTCGAAACTCAAGATGATAGTGTAATTTCGAATTTCGAAATACCGTTGAGCGCAGTAGCTATGGACATTGAATTATCAAACGGAATTCCAAAGGTAGTTCAAGGTATTGTTGATGAAGAGCTAGTAAACAGTTACCTCAAACTAATACAATAAATCGTACGACGTATATTACTTCTATCTGACATGAAGTACAATCCACAAGTTCATAGTATTCAAATCTTGTGATTAAGCCTAGTTTCATAAAAGCAACCAGTATTTCATATTCGAAAGCTATGAACTGTTTTCCCCTTTGTTTGTCTAGATCATATGAACTATTTACAATATAAATTAGGATAGCAATCAATAAATTGAATATTGATTACTCACCACAGTTCTATAGCGGTATTTGATTCTGGATTAGGATCACTCTCTGTTATTAGAGGTATACGGAGTAAGATTTCAAAAGAAAATATAATTTATTTTGCAGACAAAAAAAATTTTCCTTATGGCGAAAAATCAGTCGAGGAGCTCGAACAAATAGTGGCAGACACGGTCAGGATCCTATCAAGTTTTTCTCCAAAAATAATTATTATTGCTTCTATTACTCCCTCAATTCAACTATTGAGCAAGATAAAATCCATGAGTCCTATTCCAATCTTAGGTGTATCTATCCCTTTAAAAGAAGCCTCAAAAATTACAAAAAAGAAACATATTGGAATTCTAGGGACTAAAGGGACTATAAAAAGCAGGCATCTTGATGAACAGATTCAATCAGAAATACCTCAAGACATATTTGTTACTAGAATTGACGCATCTCGGCTGATAGAAATCATAGAGAAAGGCATTTTTCTTAAAAATGACGAACTTACATTTAATACCATATCTAGGACCATGGAGAGTTTGGAAGATACAAACGTAGATGTCTTAGTGTTATCAAGTACCCATTTGTCATTTGTTAGATCCAATTTGATTTCGATGTTTCCTTCAGTAAGAATTATTGATTCTGCCCTTAATGCTGTAAAAGAAGTCAAGCAATATTTGAAAACTAATAATATATTAAGAAAGAGTGGACAGGGTAGAATAAGAATTATTGTTAATGGCGATAAGAGCGAATTTCAAAGCACACTCAAGATTATGGGATTGTCCGGACCAGTTGAAAGTTTTGAAAAATAATTGTTGCAAATGCAAATAGTGTTAGAAAATTCGTGTTCCAGTTTCAATTATCGATTATGTTAAATATTAATAAATGTCCTCTTTAGAAGATGAAAAACCGACCGAACTGGGATACATATTTTATGCTTCAAGCTGAAATTGCAAAATTGCGATCAAGTTGTTTGAGTCGTCAAGTTGGTTGTGTGATGGTGCAAGAGCACAGACAGATAGCTACCGGCTATAACGGTACTCCTTCGGGGATAAAAAACTGCTCTGAGGGAGGTTGCGCAAGATGCCTAGATAAACAGAATAATAAGATAAAGTCGGGAGAAAATCTAGAGCGATGTTTTTGTATCCACGCAGAAGCAAATGCGATAATGCAATGTGCTCTCTTTAGAACCGGAAGCACTAAGGGGTCTACGTTATATTCAACATTCGCACCATGCCTGGAATGTAGTAAAATGGCTATTAGCGTTGGAATTAGTAGAATAGTTATTCTCGATTCTTATCCGGAGGATGGAATTGAAATATTAAAACAGGCAGGCGTTGAGATTTCAAAATTGGAAAAACAAGAAGTCTTTTCATGGATTTCAAACTTGAATGCGATAGATGTATCAAAAATTTAATTGGGCTCCTCTGAGTATACCTAGACTCCAACTGGGCAATAGAACTTGAGCTTCAGTAACTCATTTATAAAATAATACCTATAAATAAATAAGAAATCGAGGTCAAATAGATTATTCAATTATAAATTATCTTTGTTGATGGCCATCCTATTTGGTGCAATGATCGCAAATAGTGTGATTCCGTACCAATTTTCATTCGCACCTCCTCCAGATAAAATGATGATGGTTGACCCAACTCTTCAACCAGATAATGTTACTGCCTCAGTTGGCGATCTTATTCTAGTTACCTTTAGTTCAGGTACAGGAATGAGGATCCCTGAGCCAGATAAACCAATAATGGAAATTTCATGGGTGGGCGGAGGCGGTTACAAAGGAACCACAAATATTTCAGATTTTGGCACTGTCTTGGTTGAATCCGGAACCGATGGCATTTCAAGGATTCATGGACAAGGAATGATAATGGATTCCAAAGGTGAAGTTGCGACTTATAGAATTCAGGGGCTAGGTAGTATGGGAACCGATGGATATTTTCGAAATCACGGAGTAGTATTCTTTAATGCTTCATCGGGAGGAATATTTGGCCAACTTTCCTCGACTGTAGGCATATTTGCAAACGAAGTAAATCAAAAAGGTAACGCAGTAACGAAGATTTGGGAGCTAAAGTAAGAAAATAAAACTAGTCTCGAAATGTTCTTGATATGTGATAATCAAAAACATATTGCACAGAAGAAAACACGACAGCATAGATAATCCAAGGATGTTATTTTGAATTTGTAATGTATAGCGAGTCATTGAATCGACCTGAGTAACCCGCAAACTCATTCAATCTCAAGAAAATCAAGAGCTAATCATTCAATTTGAAGTTGATGGAACTCCATGATAGAAAGATATATTAGATCGCTAACAGCCGTTAATTTCATGCCTAATTCAAATAGAGATATGTATGTGTGTTTTTCTAAAGAAGAGATACCCCTCCTAAAAGAATTTGCAAAAAAGAAGGGAGCATTAAATGTTAGTCAGGCATTAGAATCGTTGGTAAAAGACAGAAATCACGAGAATTAAATTTTATCAGGCGATTCCTAAAATAGTTTCTAAAAAATAGTTTAGGTTTTTTCCTTTGATTTTGTACCTATATCTATTGCTTCATCAACGTCTGAAATGAAAATTTTCCCTTCCCCTGCTAGACCAGTACTTGTACTTGCAAGTATCTTATTAACTACTTGGTCAACAAGGGAATCATCGACTACAGTAAAGATAGTTAGGTTGGCGTTAAATTCAGGAGTATAAAGAGATGTTCCTCTACCCGCATGCACTTGTGCAGGAGGATTCGCACCTTTTCCTTTTGAATCATAATATGTAAAACCACCAATGTTCAATTCTTTCAATGCAGAAAACGCATCTGTCATTTTTGACTGCGGAATAATCGCTTCCACTCTTTTCATAGTTACTAGTGTATCTTACTACTTTTATTAAAATTTTCTTATCCAAAAATTAATTTTAGCCAAAATTAGACAGAAAAATATTCAAATTCATAAACATTAGTAGGTCAAAATTAGAAAAGTCGGACTATCATGACCGAATTAATGCGTTTTTCCTATTTGTAAGTACCCCAACTATAATCACCGCTATTCCAATTGATATGATCAAGATATCTGCAGGGATCAAAATGGCTGCTACCTGATTAACCATCCCTAAAACCATCAACACAAGGCCAAAGATTGTTAGAGATATTCCCGATATTATTTCTCCATTCAAACGGTTTCCAACCATGGTTATGATCACTTATACGTATCAATAAAAATCATTTCATTGTTTGGAAAAAAACTATTCAGATCTCATTCTCTCTGACCGTTTTTTCCATGCAAACAGCATGAAAATAAAAGGGATAGTCATTACTGTTGTCGCAATTAGTACTGGTTGCACTATTGCCATGTCTACCGGTATTCCAATCGCCATAAAATAAGGGAATGGATAAAGTCCTGATACAAAAAACCACAAAGCAACAATCAATGCTATATACGGTAAATTCCTTTGGAAAAAGGAGACCTTTTCTACTTTCCTTGAAGCGCATCTTGCACATCTTGTTCCCTGTCTGTTAATGCAGGATGAACAAACAATTTTAGAACATATTACGCACGACCTGCTACCAAATCTGGATCCACATATTTCACAATTTGCCAACTGCCAAATAATAGATGACAATACGTAATAATGTTTTAGATGTTACCAATGCCGTTACTATCATACTCTAAGGTGCAATAATATTATAAAAACCGAAAATTGTGAGGTAACTTTTCTAGCCTCAATAACCTAGCCGCTTGTTGTGCTTTGGTTCATATCTCTTAGAGATGGTGGAGTTAACAAGATGGATTGGTTTCTGATTACTTCCTGTATTGGCAGTCCATATTCTTTTCTCAACTCTGCTTGTTGTACATTTATTCTTTCGGAAGAGAAAGATGGTCCGATGTGGCCAAATACTACCCAAGCAATAATTATAGCTGCTAGAGATATACCCATCACAAGTATGCTCCAAGCTACACCTTTCATGTGGAAATATCCTACTCCAGAATGAATTTTGTCGTCGTGGGAAGACATGATCGACTAGCTAACTCAAGTGCTTAAAAGTATTTGGATTATCACTCAAAGTTGTCTAATGTGATATTCTAAAAAAAGCAACGGCAAATGAATAAAAACTTGTTTTTTTGTATAAAGATAAATGATTGAAGAAAAATTGCAATCAATTGGAATTACGTTATCAAATCCACCTCAACCTGTTGGATCCTATGTTCCTATATTGCAAACCGGAAATTTGATTTTTGTTTCTGGTCAAATCCCTTTGGTTGGCGGAGCTCTGCCAGAAAAATACAAAGGCAAAGTGTCAAGTCAAGTCCCTATAACTGAATCTATAGAAGCATCAAAACAATGCACAATAAATGCATTTGAGCATATGAAAAAATTTTTGGGAAATTTAGAAAGAATATCCAAATTTGTAAAAGTAAGCGGACACGTAAATAGTGATCCTTTATTTAGAGATCATCCTAAAGTTATCAATGGAGCATCAGATTTTCTATTGGAGGTTTTTGGAGAAAAAGGCAGGCATAGTAGAGTTGCCATTGGAGTTAGTAGCCTTCCTCTTGATAGTGTGGTAGAAATAGACTTTCTTTGTGAAATCCACTAGCATGCCAACAAGGCCAAAATTGTCATGCAATAGATTTTTATCCTATTTGATCATTAATCGGCTCTCCGGTTTGAAATTGATTGATTTAGTTTCTATTATGTGAATTAAAAAACAAGACTCATATTTACCAACTGTTAAATTTCATCTAAATTGGATATACTGGAAGGAAACAAGCTTGCAACGAACCTGTTTGAAAGATATTCTGCAAATTCTCGTAACTGGAAATTTGTGGTTTCTGTCTCACAAATGAATGGAAACTTTTACGATGCTATAGTAAGCAATCCAAATGAAGTTTGGCAGCTAAAGATTGATTCTATCTACAAGCCCAATCCGTTAATTGTTGGCACGAAGGTTGATGTAGACCCTGTCAAGTTCAATAATAACACCCACATGCCATTTGGATATAGAAAATTGGATCCAAAGAAAATTGCAAAGATTCTATCCAATATTAGTGAAAATGAAGACACAAATGCGCTCAGCTCATACATTACTTCCATAATTTCTTCGGCAGAACCCGAGATCCCTACTGCAAATAACAGTTATGCATACGGACCATTTTTATTTACACAAAAAAACCCAATCAAAGTGGATGAATACCAGAGAAAAATTTCAGACAGATTGGCAAATAGACTCAAAGATAAACTCAGATTACTATATTCTAGCTACGGTTAACTAAACGAGGTTGACTTTAATGATTAATCAAATGTCATCATAGAATAAATTCTGTAATATTTTATTAACAATGATATCAAAAATAGTAACTAGTCAAAATGGGGTCGGCCGGATTTGAACCGGCGGCCTCCAGCGCCCAAGGCTGGCATCATACCAAGCTAGACGACGGCCCCATGTTCACGGTTTAGCAATTGCGATGTTCGGAGTATAATTTTAACTTTGAGATATTGATTGAATGGTTGAAGTTCTATCGAATTGAGTATTTTAACTAGTCATATTGTTTCTGAAATAATTTGGAATTTGTCTAGATATTTTACAATTAAGCAAGATATCATCAATATCTCTAAATATCTTTAACTTTGAATTTTAAGAGTTGGATATCTTCGACAACTATATCAAGGCCGGAAAAATAGCTTCCCAGGTTAGAGAATATGCTAGGAATAAAGACCATACTGGTAAAACTCTAAGTGAAATATGTAATGACATTGAACAAGAGATATTCAAAAATGGTGGAGAACCAGCATTTCCAGTTAATGTCAGTCTCAATGATATCGCAGCACATTATACCGCAGTACCTAACGATCCCATAACCGTCAAAAATACCGACGTACTAAAAATAGACGTCGGAGTGCATACTGACGGCTATATCGCCGATACAGCTGTGACAGTGAGTTATGACGCCAAGTATCAAAATTTAATCGATACTGCTGAAAGAGCACTAGACGAAGCGATAGGCATTGCAAGATCAAATACAAGGGTTTCTGACATAGGAAGAATAATAGAAAAGACAATTACAAAATATGGATGTAAACCAATTCAGAATCTGAGTGGGCACTCGCTTGAACGGTATACTATTCACGCCGGGAAGTCGATCCCAAACATTTGGACAATTGGCCATTCGTTCAATTTGTCTGTAAATAATGTATATGCAATAGAACCATTTGTGACAACAAAGGACGGTCAGGGAATTGTTTATGAAGGAAAAATCAAAAATATTTTTGGAATTGGATCACGAAAAAGGACAAAAGATCAAAAGGCAGATGATTTTCTAGAATATTTATGGATCAAGTTTAAAACTTTACCATTTGCGTTAAGATGGATTGTTAATGAATATGAAGAAAAAGAAGCACAGTCATTGCTAGAAATCCTGGTAAAAAAGAAGAACGTTCATGCATATCCTATTTTGGTCGAAGGAGCCAACAGAATAGTAGTACAAGCAGAGCATACGATTATTCCTCAAGAATCTAACACAATAACGATAACAAAATAACTAACTGTTATTTGCCAATTAATGCACCAAATCAATTCCATTATTGAAATTCTTATCTTTTTTCTTGTCGAGTTATTTTTGCAAATAATTGATAGAAATCGGATAAAAGTAATAAATACAAGTTTTGGGCTAGTTCCTTGTATGAAAGCAAAAACAGTCATCTATGGTGCATATTTTGCATTAAAACTGTGGCTTTACCGTGCTTATACAAAATATATACGTAAAGACAAACACAAAGTTAGTGCCACATAGACTCTCTTTTTTGTATAGATTTTCTATACGAAACTTTACCAATAATTGGAAAATCTCCTATTATTTTACAATATATATTATTACAAAATTAGGTAAACAAGAGTCTTTATAAATATCGAGTTATTATTTATTACGATCTTGCCAACGAGCAATTTGAAGGCTATTGCAGTGACACCAGCTAATCTAGAGAAATTAAAGGATCTCGGACGAGCTGGCGATAGCATGAACTCAGTCATAGAAAAATTGCTTCAAGCTTACGAAGACAATAGAAGGCTGCATAAGTGAGCATCCTCGGTGTAAACTAATTCCGCGTCATACAGAGCAAGCGAAAAGGAAACGAGAGTTGCCCTTTGGTCTTTCCAGGCTCTCGACAAAAGGTAAGTAAAGTATGACACAGCGGAATATCATTAGCGTCGTAGGAGACATCGAAAATTTTCTAGATAGTCTACTCGCTCATGCTGAAGAGGAAGACTGCCAGCATTCCGTTTCAGATTTTTTAAAGGAATATTTTGATAAAAAAAATAAAAATGGTGATATAGATAGATGATTAAAAAAATGGGAGGGCCGAAATCCTCCCAAACGGCATTCGAAACACAAGCTCAGCACCAACGACAACAGCAACCCCAAGCAGCAAACTCAGAGGTATATCATAATTGGTAAGTAATATTTTCAAAGGACGATCTAAAAAGGTTAGCGGTTTTGAAACTGAAGTCTTACAGCGTTTGGAATGCTTGCAAAACTCAGATGCTAGAGTAAGACAAGACATTCGTCAAATCGTTAGAGAAGAAATCAAGAGCATTCTCAATGAACGTAACAAAAAAGGTTGGTGGCAGATAGCATGAACGAAAAAAAACCAGTCTACAATGAAGCGTATAAAGAAATGGAACTTGTTTACCTCTGGGAGCTTTACCACGAGAAAGACATACAGGAACTCCCAGTTGGTGAAAAGGAGGTCAAATAGCAATGGCCCTCAAATTAAAACTAAAATCCAACCCGACCCTTGATTTACTGCTTCAGATTAGGCCACCGGTAAGAATTAAAAAATTCCTTGAAAACCCGTCTAGTCTTCAAAGTCTGTTTCCAATGCAGCTCAAACAAATGAGTTACAAGGAAACTAAGGAATACCACCTAAAGAAACTATACCAACTGTCATTAAAATCAATAGGACAAGTCCCGCAGCTAGACGATTTAAACGAAGAGCAAAAAGAATGGTATGAATTTAGGATGAAAGGGAATGCTAGAAGTTGGGAACGATGGTTTGTAGGTCATTATTTCACTGAAGAACAGAAAAAGGAATTGGGATTAACTGACGAGATGATTGGTAAGGTAAGGGGATGAGATAATTAATCATGGTTATGAAAGATATTTTCTTACTGTAGACGGGTTGGATGGAAAAGTCATAGAAATGAACTATCTTGTCCAATCAAGAAAATTGTTTATCTGGCTTGACAAGGAACATGAAGGACCTACTGTCCTTGATATTGACTATGAGAACATGGCAAAAGCCAAACAAGATTTTTGTGAGATTCTCAACGGACATGGCAATGATGAACATGTCAAAAATGCATGGACCAAATTCTCCGATCTCATTAATCGCTGCGTATATGAATATTATAAAGTTCAGAAAAATACCGGATCCGGTATTTCTGTGCCTGCTGGTGACGATGAGGGCCTTACTGATGAATACGCCAAGACTCTGAATAAAGCAAGTCGACCAATTCTAAAATCTGAAGAAGATGAACTTGCAGAAATACCAAATCGTGATTATTCAGGGATTGTCGTCAATGTTCTCAAAACAGAAGTCAAAAGGGATGATGTTCTTGTCAGACAGGTATTCTATACGGCATTGAGTGCATACACATTTGACCCTATTAACTTGGGAATTATTTCGCCGACAAGTGAAGGCAAATCATACACAACAATGAAGGTCATGCAATACTTCCCAAGGAAGATGTCTGGGTTATTGGTCAAATGTCTAACAAGGCACTAATAAGACAAAAAGGCATTCTAATAAACAGTAAAGGTGAAAGCATTCAAGAGAAAATTGACCAACTCAGGATTGAATTACGTGAAACAACTACCACAACATTTAGGATTGAAGCACCTGAACAACAATCAACAGATTCAGGAGGCAAAAAGATTCCAGTTGGCGAACTCGTTGACAAGAAGAGGGCAGAAATTAAAAAGCAATTAGATAGTTTACTTGATGACGCAATTACCCTTATCAACCTTCAAGGCAAAATTCTATCATTCCTAGAACCTCCACAAAGGGAATTATGGAATCTAGTAAAACCTATTTTGTCGCATGACACGACAGAGATTAGTTATGATTATGTGGATAGAACTGAAAGGGGAGGATTTCAGACACAAAAAGTGATTGTTAGAGGATGGCCTGCATGTATCTTTTGCAGTGCTAAGGATGAATCACGTTGGGAGGTCTGGGATGAAATTCAAAGCAGGTTTTTGATAACGTCACCAAACATGAATCAGGATAAGGTCCATGATGGAAATGTCCTTATTGCACAAAGGAAGGGTTTGCCAAATTGGAGGCAGCAACAGATCAGTATCTGATAAGGAACGAAAATTAGCAACAAAAGCCGTATCTTTTCTAAAGGCTTGGATGCGTCGTTTCTCCCAATCAAATATGTTAGACTATGAACATCCAAATGCTGTTTGGGTTCCATACGGTGAAATTCTTGGAGATGCTCTTAAATCAGATAAAGGAACAGATAACAGGATAAACACTCGCATTTTTTCATTACTGGACATAATACCGTTAATGAAGGTCCACCACAGAAAAACCCTTGTCTCAGGTAATGAGAGACAAGTTATTGCAATGTTAGAAGACCTTAGCGAAACATTGCACATAACTCAAAATCTGAGCGGTATTCCACCACATAAACTCAAGTTCTTCAAAGAATATTTTCTACCAGTATACAAATCAAAAAGAGAACCAGATTTCAAAGATGATAAAATTGAAGACAGAATAGGAATTACAACTGCCGAATTACGTGCATATTACAAAAAAGAAACTGGTAAATCCATAACTGCGGCTAACATTAAAAATCAATTCCTTAATGAACTTCTTAACAATGGATTCATTGATGAACAAGTTTCGGCTATTGATAAAAGATATCATATCTATTTCCCAATAATCGAGATACCACAAGAACAAAAAATAAAAAAATTATTTAATGAGAAGCCATTAAACAATTTCTTAGATCATAACAAGATAATACCATCTAAATATTATAAGAAAGTGCCTGAAAAACTGGTTAGAACTTGAGATTTCGAGACTTAAAAATTGTTTAATGGAGATTGATCCTAAAGGCACATTTCAGGTAATTGATGAAAATGAAAACGAAATTTCTATTCCAGAATTTGTAAAGAACTACTCAAAGGGTCTCGATCACATTAAATATTTTGCAAAGGTCGAATCTTCAATTATTTATGATGAAATTAACAGAGGAATGAGATTCTTATATGGAGATATGTAGAATTGTATAAAAAATTATTTAATGGAATTGTATTAAACAATTTTTTTATTTTTAGAGACAGCAAACAGAGAGGGAGTATTAAGGATGGCTAGATTTGTGTGTAAGATTTGTGAATCTGATGCCATTATTGAAGGAGAATTTGAAAAAGGATAAAATTTATCTTGCACTAATAGCCAGCTCTGCAATAATGAGCCTTATCATTGCCATTTGGAGAGAATTGAAATGAGATTGCCTTTGATTTTGACGGCAATCCTGACTATTAGCATGACTGCCGTTATATTATTATCATTCTCAATTTCTAGTGTCAATGCTGTAATCGTGAATAATACTGATTTTTCAATAGAAGTGCCCAATGGCTGGGTTTACAGAGAAGATTTCCTCTTTGATAATGGCACATTATTAACCCCAAATGAATTTGCAGATGTTCTTATTACGGGAAATATTTCTACGCTCCTTGACGATCTTCATGGGGGAATTATCGCAGAATTGGCACCTGATCCTAATTTCCCTGTAAAAAATGCTCCAGTCGAGACATATGTCAAACACGCTTTAAAATCTGCTAACAACCTTTCTTCAACATATGAAAATGCTACCGTAGGCGGAGAAAGAGCAATTAAGGTATTCCTTAATTCAACAGACGTAGCAAGCAAACTAGGCATGGCCACCAATGTGCCTATTAGCTTTGTTACAATAAGTTACTTTGTAATGCACGATGACCAACCATATTTCTTACATTATATGGCGAATGCGAAAGACTATCAAAAATATTTACCACAGTTTGAACAGATGGTAAAGACATTCAAATTTGCAAATTAAATAGAAAGTTTATTCTTATTCTTCTGTTTTGTCTTCTGGGTCGATTCTTATTACTGTGCCTGTTACTTTATCACTTGCTGACTCTGCATGTTCTTTAAGAGGGTCGTTGACTTCTCTATGTCCACACTGGTCACATATTCGTTCTCTAATACTGCCAGTTTGTGTGAATGGCGGTTCAATTTCACGTTTAATAGTTACGCCGCCTGATCCTATAAGATGACCCTGCTTGCACACAGGGCACAATTCCAATTCCGACATGCTCAAGCTAAGAGCTATACTTCTACATAATCTTTATTTTGCTAAAAGTAGAAAATAGGAGCGTGCCTAAATTCCGCAATGGGGAAAGGACAGAAATAGAAAGCATTGTAGCCAATCTGACAATAAAGAGGATTCCCGATTCTTTAATAGTAAAACATATTTTCAATCAGACGGGGCCATACAATAACAAAAAGAAGTTTATGGAATATCAGAGACAGGATTAAGAGAGATTCATACAAATGGTATTCGCAGCTAAGGGAAGGGGCAATACGAATACTTACATGAGTTCAAAGAGCGCATAAACGAGATAGTGGACCTGCAGAGGATGCACCATGAAATAATAATAAGAAATGATAATGATAGAGTATACAATCCGGCCATTATTCAAACTTCATTAGCTGAGTTACATAAACTGAACATAACACTTTCTAATTACTTTGATGTAGCTCCTGCTATTAGTAATGGTATCACCTTACCAGCAACACCAGAAACTAAATCAACATCAGAAAGAAAGAACTTCATCGTCTAGTCTTCTGGCATTAAAGCATAAACCATTTTGGATATGGAGTAAACAAGAACACCTTAGACTAGCTATAGAAACAG
>DATCWH010000049.1:0-25314 GCA_036566445.1 Nitrososphaeraceae archaeon | reverse complement strand
AATGGCAATCTAGATAAAGACGAAACTAGTGGGAACACTTATGATGCCTGTGATTCTGCAAGATTAGCCTTAAAAATGTTTGAGATGAATGTAAAAATAAATTGAAACTAATGGTCCCTATCATAGAATAGTCTTATCTTTTATGTTTACTAGTGGCCTTCTTCTGGTAGACTATTATGTAGTCCATAATAGCAAACCTTACTATATTGAATATGCTGGAAACTGAAATTCCTTGATCTAAATTGAAAACTAGTCATAGATACTCATAATTGAAGTGATGCATACACTGTTGTTATCCCATTCTATTTAATGAATAACAGCGATTTAGCAATACTAGAAAAATATGAAAAATTGATTATATCATTAGGAACAGCGCAAGGGAAAGAATATTCACTTGATAATGAACAAACAAGTTATGATGATTTGTTGGACACATTAAGGTTATCTTTAAAAGGTTACCAAATAAAGTAATTTATTCATTAAAATCGGCATTAGAAAAATTGGGAAGGACTTGTAGATTGTTATGAACTGCCTCCTTGTTTAATTGGTTAGACCCTTCTGGCAAGTGGCACTTATACCGCTCGGTATGCCTTTTCTACATTCTTCTTTATTGTCGAAGCACATGCCTGCTCCGCCTACTTTCCAACACCATTCGCGTGGTGGACTTGCTTGAGCTGGATTTGGAACAACAATTGAAACCATCGCTGCTAAGATGAGTGACGCTATTATCAGATGAATTATCCGTTCCATCGTATAGAAGATTCTTATAGTAGAATATTTAAGTTTTGCAATATAGGATCCGATAAATACCTCAGATGTAATACCTCGACAGTTTTCATGTTTATGACAAACAAGGCTATAACATGTAAAAAGTGTCAGTGGATATCTAGCGATTCCAGAATATGAAAAACTAATCATATCCCTTACGTACAGCACAAGTAAAGGAATATTCCCTAGACAAAGAACAACCTGGTTATAATGACTTGTTAGATGCATTAAGGCTAAGTTTGAAGGGCTATAATATTGAATAAAAAACCAGTCAAATTTACCTTGATCTTGGTCTAAGATAAAGCCCATGAATAATTGAAATCAATTAGATTTAAGATAAAGATTTTACTTTAGATATTCATATTCTTATCAATTTCTACTATTAGAAAGTGTTATCACTTTGTACTGTTCGACTTACCTATTACTTACTACCAGCTGCATTATATAGTTGGTCAAGACCAGACATACGACGTCTAAACATAGCAACTGGTGGGGGTCGGTTATGTCTTGTTCATTAGTAACTGGCTTTTGCCTGCAAAACCCATCAGTTGCTAAATTGTTTCCGATTTACTAATAAATTTTATGATCGGAATTCTAAACATAGTCTGACTGATAAGTCCAGTCTCCCTCTCTGCAAGGCAGGTTGGTATATTAAATCCTCTTATTGCTAATTCAATTTATGACCGTAGAACAAACATTGCTACAAGAAATCGAAGAGTCAAGAAAGTGGATCAATATAGAAAAAGATGATACAACTTACAAAAGAGATCTTGCGAAGAGAATTGAATTGATAAACTGGGTTCTAGAAAATATGAACAATCCTGATATTCAGATTTGCAATGTTAATGAATCTAAGATGAATGAAATTATACTATCAATAAATCAGACTCATTCAGTACTGGAAGCCGATATATATCATAGCGAGTTAAGAATTCTAGACTGGCTATTTTATCAAGTTTGTATAAATGAAAAATAAGTAAATCTTCTTAAAGCATGAAGAGCAGAACTTTCCAGTATGTCTTTGACTATACATACTAAATTTGATGGACGTATAGGACTATTAAAGATATTTGCAGGTATCATAAATCCCAGTGAAAAGGGCGAAATACCATTAACCCTCAACGTGCATGGAACGATTGTCTCAGGACTGATGATAGGCATGAAACCTTATTACGAACAAATAGGAAAAATATTCGTTGAGGCAATAAAAAGTTCATCTCGAAAACATGTCCGTGTTGCTAAAGAGGAGTTTAAGATGGTCTTTGATAAGGTAGAGCCATTAAATCCAAAGGAGCTAGAAGAAGGAGGGTACGAATTTAATCATATATTTATGAGAAATACAAAAATTTACAATGGTGGACAAGTATTACCTTATACTGGAACTACGTATTGGGTTGGAAAAATAGAATCGGTTGATGGGTTCTTTCTTGGTATGATTCATCCATTAGAGACCTAAATATGAAAAATTTATCATTTCATTAAGAACGGCACAAGCAAATGAATATTCACATGATAAAGAATAAACTTCATACGATGACCTTTTAGATGCATTAAGGTTAAGTTTGAAGCGCTATGAAATTGAATGAAAAGGAAACCAGGTAATTAATTGTCGCTTGTTTGATTAAGATCCTTTATCAATTCTCTTATTGATTTTGGTATTGTAGCATTATATTTTTGAACAAATTCAACTCCGTACTTGTCTCCATATTCTTGAAAATTTGTTATACCGGCTCAAACTCCTGTTTTCTCATGATAGAAATTGCAGAAGTATGTTCTATCCCTTGATTTCTTGAAGAATTCTCCTTTAAACATTTTAATCTTTTTCTAATTAAGGGAAACATCATTCATCTCATAAATGTCGGATGTTATTGGTCTGTAAGAATCCATATTTGCAAAGACTCCTTGATGATTTGCTACTGGCGCGGAATTTCACTTTGTAATACTGAAACTGTCCAATATGGCATTGTTACTATTTCTATAGAACTTACCTTCCATCCTATTACCATTGTCAGTAATTTTGATATCTAGTATCCCAAAAAAATCGTCCTGTTGACTCGATACAAACGATGCCTTGTCCGAAAAGTGGTGTAGGCTGAATCCGCCAGTGCCCACTATAGCATATATCGCACCTTCAGGATCTGCGTAATCGCTTGCGTTTGTACTAGTTATGGTCGGACTTGCAGGGTTATCGTCATTATACCTTAGTGGAAAAGTCCTCTGATAATGGTGAAGGTCACCTGCCAAAACGAGATCTACTCCATACTCATCAAATAACGGATGATACGTATCTCTTAATGCCGAGGAGACTGAGCAACACGGAGCTGGAGATGTATAAATTGGTGCGTGGAAGTACACGATTATCCAATTTATATCTGAATCTTGTGAAGCAGACTGCAAATCATTTACAGCAAAGTTATATTGAGGGGAGCCGGACGAATAGCTGTTTCTATCTGTGTCTAAAACTAAAATATGAGTATTTTCATGATTAAATGAATAGTATGTTTGTGAGAGTCCAAAATGACTCATATATTCATTGAATCCTTCGGACTCGTCATCGTCATGATTCCCAATTGATATCCTTGTGATGTTATCAATTGGAGCTATCTTGTAAAACCAGCAGGTGCCAGTTGGGTAGTAAGAAAAATCTCCTAATGCAAAGACAAGTTCAGGATTCTTGTGAACTATGTTATCCACAGTATCATCTGTATTAGAGTTACAACCAAAGTCACCTACTGCGGCAAAATTAAAATCTTCAAGTGCGTAGAGTGGTTGATCCAGGTTCTCAACAGAATGCAACAAGAAAACAGAAATCAAAACTGAAAATGAAAGTTTAACTGTTAAGAGCGACCTATGTGAAAAAGGAAGGGTAGATATCATCAACCAGGAATATTTAATTCTATTTATATATCCTTCAAACTTATTAAAATTCATCAAGTTTCACTAATCCAAATCCTTCATTTAAAGACAACAAATTAAAGGATCGTTGTGTTTATCATGAATTTCTTTTATCCCCTATGATCAAGGCCCAGAGTGCTCGACTGGGAAGAACAAGCAGATCATTTTCGTACTTGGCCATTTGATGACAGTGCAATAAGCACAATAAGGATCCTCTGCCAGCCCCAGCGGTTATAGAAGGCACGTGACAGACAGTGCACACGGGTCACAGGCTGGAATATTTGGGAGGCAACAGAGCACTGGATTGGGAACCGCTTCCGGACACTATAGAACATGGAATTACGATCGCAGATGACGGTGATCCACAATCAGAATCAAAATCAAGTGAAGATATTTACTCGAGATATCCGGAAGTTAGAATTAGTGTTTGTTTGGTAACTCCCTTTGTCTCTTTTCATGTTCAACGTTCCCATTATTAAGATAAAGTGAGGAATCAAATGATGCTCGGAGTTCAAATAATAAAATAAAGATTAATGATACAAACGTGGATTGGCTAATTTCAAGGATAACGGTAATTTAGATAAAGACGAAACTAGTGGGAACACTTATGATGCCTTTGATTCTGCAAGATTAGCCTTAAAAATGTTTTGCCTTGGAACTTGTAGCAAGTAATTGAACAAGTAATTTAAACTTAAATCCTAGTTTTCTCTGCTTATACTATTGCACCAAGATGATAGAATTCAAATGAAAGGAAAATTACTGATCTCGTGTCTACTGATAGCATTTAGTCTAACAGTAAGTGCCGTAAACGGACAACCATTTTTTAATGAAACAAACACCACAGAAACAGAATCTCAGCCGAGAACATTTACGGACTGTTATTCGAGTTTCTATAGTGGAATGATCTTTTTGAAATTGTCTGAAGAGAGAGATATTGACTCAGAGCCCGAACTAAAACAATTCTTTACCCATACGTGCAATTTCATCCACGATGAGACTGGAGTATGGTTGGACTTATGGAAAATTGACGAATTAAAAATGTTATCCAATCAAACAGATATGAACAAGTTCAACACTAAATATTATCCTCAAGGCATCCCTGAGTCAGTCATTGAAGTCTACAGTGCAATAGCGGGTGTGGCGGGGGCCGTGGGAAACGGAACCGATGCCACTACAGAAAATGAAGATGGTGAAGGCGATGGTGAAGGCGATGGTGAAGGCGATGGTGAAGATGATAACTAGAACTCTTGTTGCTACAAGTCTTCTTTTGTCATTACGATGTAAATTACAGGTGGATTTTCGATGATTCCTATCCTGCTTGTAAATATGTGGTTTAGGTAAATCCATATTGGTTCCTTAGAAGTTCCATAGCCCTCCAGAGATCAGAATTATATTGGATGGCATAAGGAGTGATGAGGCTTCCTTTTCTTAATTCTCGTTTAATGTCATTATCTTTTTCTTGTTCAATTCTTTCTTTTACCTCCCATCAGGCTTTAACTATTTTATAATTTGTTGAATATAATACAATAACGTGCAGAACTCAGGCATACGGTTTGGTGAGTCTTGCGTTAAGGCTCACCAAGCATGAAAAATTAAAAAATGTTTTAATTTATTTGATATCAATGAAGAAAGTGAGGTTTTAACTTATTAAAAATTATTCTTTATCTGACATTCCGATTAATGTTAATCCTTTATCAAGTAACTTGTACATTATTTCCTGTGTTATCTTGTCCTTCTCTAATATTATTATCATTTTGAAGGTTCTCTTACTACCACTATTAATAGCAACAAAACTTAAAACAATTATAGCATCTGATATGCGACACAGGACTGAAATATAAAATGGGCTCATTGAATAAATGTGTGATATTGAATCAATGCAATCTGTAACCGACCACACACCATAATTCTCTAAGAAAATTATTTATATCGGATTTGTCCGAAAATTTGTCAAGGTATCGGACTGGTGGAGGGGTTGTACTGGTTGCTTTCTGCTTAATTGAGTCCTAAACCCTCGCACCAATTTCCGATTTTCTACCCGTAAGAATTGCTTACATTGTGTAATTCATTATTAAGAATTAACTGATGACATTTCCATAATCAAATGTAAAGATATCAGAATTTTTTCGTTGAATGTCCAGCGTTACGTTTTCATAAAGCAGTGTTAGAATATCAACATTCCAATTCTTATTTGGACAAATTTCTGACACTGAAGGAAACACAGATGGACCTAAAGTCAGCGTTCCTTTGATTTTACTATCTTTTAGCCTCATGTTCATTGTCTGAATTAGCATTTGTTCAAAATCAACCTTCGTTGATGGTGGACTATTGCCGCCGGGATTAACACATCCAAGTCGCACTGTGCTGAGAGTCGAGAGAAATGCATCTGCTGCTTTTTTCCAAGTGACACTGCCTTGAAATTGGCGGTAAGGCTGACATCAGCGTTCTTTGAGATTGTTGGCGTGCCGAAGTGTGGTTTCGCTGCTGTAACGGAAGAAATGATCAATGTAGATCCAAAAATGTCTGTAAGTATAATGCTAAATGTAAATGGCAGTATTTGTGAAATCATCCTTACGGTGTGCTACTTTTTTTCTATTAACTTTAATGGTCTAATTTCATTACCTTTGATTAAGTCAAGTAATCTTATTCTTCAGTCGTCCTAATCTTTTCAGTTTCTCGTAGTTTTCCTTCGTTCACGAAATTGTCGTTAACTTATGTAAGTTATGTAACTTATTCATGCTATCATATCATTAGAAATTCTCATGAGAAGTAACTTGATTACAGCTAATTCATTATAGCTACTTGGAGCTAATCGTTCTTTTCATAGATATTAATTGGTATTCACGGGATATTTATTAAGATATTAATTGGGAAAATACTAATGAACCTTAGGATGGGTGGTCTAGACTGGTTATGATACCTGTCTCACACACAGGTGGTCGAGAGTTCAAATCTCTCCCCATCCATTATGTTCCATTGCAATTTTGAAAAACAATTTGGACATTTAAGAAATCCTTTTTCATTCTGCCTATTAAAAAATTCTTTTCTCGTTGAATCTTATTTGGGATGAACGTCTTTCATATGATATTAATCAGTATGACAGTTCCCGGTTGTAATACAGAATGGAGTAATTTACCCTTTCAATCTAATTAAATTGCTAAAAATAGTTACATCCATAAAAAATATATGGATTTGAAAAAGAAATTAGAATAGTATTGAAAAGAGAAATTCTAAATTATCCTGATAAAAAGCATTTTTCTCCGAAATCCAACCTAAGATGGGGAAAAGAGGAAGAAACTGAGATTTTTGGTCAAAACGTGAAACTTTTTAGAAAAGGAAAGATAAGTGAAGATGATTTTCGTCGTTTTCGACTTCAACATGGAGCTTATGGATCCCGCCTACAACAGAATTATAGTATGGTTAGGATCAAGATCCCTAGCGGTGAGATAACACCAGAACAGCTAGAGAAAATTGCAACACTGTCAGAAGCTTTCTCTATTGGTTCAGCCCACGTTTCAACTCGTCAGAATATTCAACTTCACTGGGTACAACTTGAAGATGTAAGTGAAGTTATGAGGGGTCTTGTTGAGGTAGGACTAACAACAAGAGAGGCTTGTGGCAATACGATCAGAAATGTTATGTGTAGCCACTTTGCTGGTGTCTGTCCGGACGAACACTTTGATTCTACTCCTTATGCTAAAGCAATTGCACGATTCTTTCTCAGAAATCCTGTATGCCAAAATTTGCCAAGAAAATTCAAAATTAATTTCAATTGTTGCGCACATCATGGTCTGGTTAGAATTGCAGATATTGGTTTGATTCCTGCGAAAAAGGACGGAATTAATGGATTCAAGATATACCTAGGTGGTGGACTTGGTGCTGCTTCGTTCATAGGACATCAGTTAGAGGAATTTACTTCTGAAGACAGACTAGTATCGACGTGTATGGCAGTAGTGAGGTTGTTCGATAGACTTGGTAATCGTGAAAATATGGCTAGGAATAGAATGAGATATCTGGTCAATGAAATGGGGTGGGAAAAATTTCAGAGATTGGTCTTTAAGGAAAGATCAAGTGTAGAAATGACTATTTCACTTGAAACAATAAATAGATACAAAGTGGACTCTGAAAGCCCTAGCATCAGGCAAATGTCCAATGGTAAGAAATTACCCCTAATCAACGAAAAAGTGGATATTAATAGCGATCCATATAAAAGATGGCTTCATTCCAATGTGGTGTCACAGAAACAAAATGGTTACTTTGTAGTATTTATTACGCTAGGTGCTGGTGATATAACATCTAACCAGCTTAGGTCCCTTGCCAAGACTATTCGCAATTACTCAGGTGAAGGTTATGCAAGAAATACCCCAAATCAGAATTTTGCAGTAAGGTTCGTTAAAGCCAAAGAATTACCTGAATTTTACTCCGATCTTGCTAAAATTGGACTTGCCAATCCTGGCGCTCTTACTATGTCCTCTGTTGTAGGATGTTCTGGAACTACTTCATGCAATCTAGCAATTACCAATTCTCATAGACTGGCAAAAGAGATACAATCTAAATTCATAGAGCTTGGATTGGATACTGAAGATGATCTTAAGGACTCAACAATTAAGATCAGCGGTTGTCCCAATTCTTGTGGTCAACATGAGATTGCAACAATTGGATTTTATGGTGGCGCTTCAAGAATAGATGGAACTATGACTCCAACATATACGATGTTGTTTGGAGGGAGAGATGGAGAAGAGGGGATGCTTGGTAGGTCTGTAATGCGTGTGCCGGCAAAAAGAGTGATAGATACTTTGATAAAAATAATTGAGATATACAAACAAGAACGAAGTGCAAACGATTCACTTGCAATGTGGATAGGTAAATTGATTAATGGAGTAGTTAATGGCAAAGGTCAAATAAAGAACTTGGATGATATAAAAGCAGCTTTAGCGCTGACCATTTCATTACCAAGTGCTGAGGACGATCCAGAATCATATATGGATTATGGGAACGACATTAAGTTTAGTGCAAAGACAGCAAGAGGGGAATGTGCAGCTTGAAATATACTGTCAAGGAAAAAAAAAGTAAAAACATTTTATCAAGTAACCATACTCTCAGCAATTCGCAAGATATCATTACAACTGCGGATATTCTTAGAACTTTGATTAGGAGAAACTCAGTAAGGGTTGTAGATGTCAGGAAAGAGGACGATTATAAAAAAGAACATATAAAAACTGCGGTATCAATTCCGCTTGCTACAGTACTTGAAAATGATTCCCCAGAGAGAATTGTCCAATTGCTAGAACAATCTGGAATTTCTGACAAGACGCCGGTAGTTGTATACGACGATACCTTTGGTGCACTTGCTGCGAGAGTTGCTTGGACATTCCAGTACGTGGGACATTCGAATACATCGTTGCTTGAGATAACTTTTGCCAAGTGGAAAAGTTATGGGTTTGAAACAGAAAAAAAAGTTAATGTATTTACACCTTCCAGACATTCCCTCAAAGAAAATAAGCAAATATATGCCAACTATGATGAAGTAGAGAAATTAAAAAGTGGGCAAAATAAGATTTTAGTAGATTCTAGAGAACGTCTAAATTTTTTGAGCGAGCATATTCCGGGTGCTACTAATCTACCGTATACTATGTTAGGAACAGCTGATTCAATATTAAGGGAACCTCAGGAAATTAAGAGGTTTATGGAAAACAGGGGAATATCTCCTGATGATGAAGTCATCACCTATTGTGGCAGTGTAGGAACTCTGTCAGGACTCGCATACTATGCATTGAGAGTGGGCGGTGTGAAAAAAATTCGATTATATTCAAGATCATTTAAAGAATGGAAAAAATTGGGAAAGCCAATTGAAGAATTTAAAGATGCAAATTTCTGGGATCTCTCGGCAGAATAGACAAAAATTTTTTCTCTATAGGATAATAGGATAAGATAAAACAGATTACTGAGATATAGTTTTAAGATATTTCAAAAGTTTTCTCGCATCACGGGCTTTTAGACTATCTCTATTTTTCAGTATATAGTCTCTAAAATTCTCAAGTTCATCAAGAATTGACGGAAATTGCTTTTCTGTCAACCTTATGATATCCTCATAGTTTCTAAATGGGAAGTAGATGTTTTTTGCAATCTTGACAAATCTTTTTTTGGTATGTTTGGTAATAATTCCTTTTCTATATGCCAGAAACAAGTTGAACCTGATGTCAATCATAGCCTCAGACTGGAGAATATTATTATCTCGAGCAAATGTGACCGCTACTTCATCATCAGCGTTTATGATACCATTTTTAAACAACTGAAAAATCTTCCCAATCCCTTTCATTCCAAATTTTTCTAGTTCAACGGCCCTTAATGCACCTAGACTGGATGCACCTATTAGTTCAATATTTTTTCTTGTCGCAAGATGATACACTTCAATTGGCGAGGGAGGATAGTCATGTAGAAATACTCCGTCTATAAATCCAACATATTTCTTTTCATCTGAAGTATATGATAATCTCAAAAAATCACCTTTCTTTGCGGGGTCCCTATAGTCTGCATCAAGAATCTTACTTGCCTCCTCCCTACTTAATGTCGGTCCAAGATATACTATTGGTTTGTTCATATTGTAAAGGATTCCCTTCCCCTTTTTCCAATGACTGCTTTAGTTATCTTAAATGTTTCTAGTCCTGGTACGATTGTTCTTACTACTGGTATCATTAATTTGGGGTGTGTAAGATTTACTACTAATACCTGTTTCAATCCATTTAAATTTAATCTTGAAAGAATAAGTTTGATGTCATCCAAAATATCATCATTTTCGTACGTTTTTATTTCAGAAAAATTGATAGAATTTTTTGATTTCATAAATTGCCATGTCTTTTTCTCATCACTATTACTATTTCCATAAGAGATTTTTCTCAGATCATCTCTTGCACCCTGAATATTTGCAGCACGAGTTTGCGAAACTTCGGTGATTGCTCTCAGTAAGGCTATTCGTGCATCTGGATGAGTTCCATGACCTTCTGCAAGATATCCGTAATCTTCAGTTATCCACTCAATACTACTTGCATTAAACGTTGGTATTCCAATCGGGGATGTTATGTCTTTAATTATAAGTGGTATTTTGGCATCATTGAATTTTTTTACCAAATTTGAAACAGGTTTAAAATTAATATCTGAAATATCAACATCAACAAATTTTGTATCATCATCTACGAATTCTGTACTATGTATAGGATCTATTTCCAATCCATTGTCAGAAAGATATTTTGTCATTGTTCTTAGAATATTATAAGGTAGTGCACTTGCATTCAACTCTGCCAAGCTTGTGGCATCCCTTTCAATAACTTCACATAGTGAGTGGCATATAGCTTCTTCCAACACGTTGCCTGATGCAAGTCCGTTAGTATGATGATATGCAAATGGATTTAATGCAGGGAGTTTGGGAGAATACCTAAATAGTGCCAAAGGGGTGGGAACCAAGATCTGTTCTTTATTTATCAAGTCATAACCCGGTAGGAAATCCATAACCATTTCCTCATCGTATTCAAATAACATTGGTTCAACCACATTGGAAGGGTGTAGTGTTTTTAACACTTTTGAAACATCTTTGTAACTTCCCTGAATCATCTTGTTTTGATTATTAGACGGTAAAGAACAATACCTTTCAATACTCTCCATCAATGCACTTGCCTTTGCATCCAATCTTGTAGGTCCCTTGCCGCTATAAACCCAAATATAATCTTCCGTTCCCGGCAAAACTGCAGAAAAATTAGGTATTCCAAGAATATCCATGTCTGTAATATCTGCAAGTCTTGTGACTCCAATATTACTAGAAACTGGAAGAATAGTACTAAGAGTTTCTTCTACTGATTTTATTCTCGATGATACTATACCTTTCAATTTCTTCTGGCTTTTGAGCAATATTGGCTCAAGTTCCATAGTAGATTTGAATAATTTGGTATCAATATCAATTTTTCTAAAATTAGAAATAAACGAAAATAGTATTAACTAGACATCTTGAAATATACAAATAATGATTTGAAAGTAATTAGTGACATAGTTCGTTTGGCCCATTCTGATCCTGAATTTAGAATAAAATTTTTCAAAAATCCTAAAAAAATATTGGATCAGTTTAATGTCTCTGATAATGCAAAAATGTTGGTTTTAAAATTCTTCAATGAAATGAAGAATTAGATTATTCTTGATACTTTTTGATTATGATATTTCTGAATACAAACAGGAAATTCCTAGTCATTTAGTAGATAAATAAATGTACCCCGTTTCTGACCCACAACTAGTCATTGATAGCCATACATTCAAACGTACATCTCCTAGTGCACTCTCTTCCGGGGCTGCTTCGTCAACTTATTCTTTGACGGAGTAATAAAGAGTATCGTGTTAATTCATTATAAATATTCTGGTCAAATTTGTAATAATTCTGTAAGGTCCAGTTCAAATGCGGCAACTGGCATCTTTATTTTAAAACTATCTATTAGTAAAGGTGAAATTTCTCCTATTTGTCCAATGCCTTTTTCCTTATAGACTATACCTGCACTTCGTCCTCTAATGAATGATGAATTTTCAGATGGCACTGTTTCAAAAGTAGCCTTAAAACAAATTTCCATAAGCGTTTGAAGTACTGCTTTTATATCACTATATGTCACTCCGTTATAAGTACTAACACAACACAAATTCCACCTTTCAAAGTTATCTTTTTCAGGTACAAAGACCTGTCCTATTTCAAACAACTTTTGAGGATACTCTTCATGTATATTTTTCGACAATGAAAATAGTAAGGATGGTATAATTGATCTCCTTAATACATCGTGTTCATCACTTTTTGAATTATTCGCTGTAAAGAAATCAAATTTATCAATTTTCATTCTTTTGTAGTGAATATCTTCGTTACTTAAAATGAAGTTAATATTTTCAATTAATCCCAATCCAACCATGGCCTGACGAATCTTGTCAAAAAAATAATTTTGCCTGCTCTTATTACCATAAAGTGTAAATTCTGGCAGAGTGGGCTCCATTCTATAAATTCCGTATCCGATTGCTACTTCTTCTACAATATCAATTGGATTAAATATATCAATTCTATAGCTTGGAATCATACAATAAATTCTACTTGAATCATTGACGTTTGCATCCAACCTACTCTTTCGTAGACAATTTACTATTTCTTCGTTTGACAATGATAGTCCAAGTATCTTATTGATGTAGTCCGATTTAACGTTCTCTAAAATAGTATTTGTGTTTGAATCGTAAGAAAAACTATTGTTATTATCCTGTTTTATGATCACATTTTCTAACTTATATCCAATCTCAGCTAGCGTTGCAATTATATTTGCCAAAACAATATCAACAGTTTTTTTATCTACACCTGTAACTTCGACAAACAGATTATCTATTCCTTCTTTAATTCTTGTAAATTCACTATTTATGATGGGAGGAAAAGATATCACAGTATTCCTATAGTCCTTTAAAATAGGATAAATTGTTCCTTTTAGGACTTCTCCAAATTTCTTGCCTGATTCGGTCTTGTTCAATATTTCAGTCAACGTCAACTTAGAAGGATGGTCTAAAGGAATAAAACTCAGATTATCTGATGTTGTAGTGTAGTTCAGTGGAAACTCAATACTGTCTAAATTATGAAATCCTATGGACGCCTTCGATCTTCTTCTTCCTATTCCATTATGCAGATCTTCTTGCATAGAAACAATTTGCTTTAATGTTTTGTTATTCAATTTATGACCTCTAGCCACTATGCCTACAATAAAGGGTCGTACGTTTGATACCGTTGTATCCACACTAATCACATTCTTCTTATTTTCAATCACCTGAAATTTTGGTATTCCTAATTCTTTTCCTAACAATCCGTTTAATGCTCTGGCGATACCATAAAAAGTAGAAAAATCTGGTCGATTTGGACTATATTCTAATTTAATACATTTGTCATCTCTGTACTCTAGATCTAGTCCTATAAATGGTAGCATGTCTATAATGTAATCTAAATCGTAACCAGGGAACAATCTGCTGATATCTTCTAGTAGAAATTCTACAACGGGCATATTGGTTGCGTCCTTAACCATGATAGTTTATTATCGTAGAGTTCACGTACATCGTTCAATCCATACCTAATCATAGCGATTCGTTCAAGGCCACCACCCCATGCAAGCACATTGTTCAATATGCCTACAGATTGAGTTACCTCCGGTCTGAACACTCCCATACCAAACAATTCGACCCACTTTTCCAGTTTATCTACATAGACCATTGATTGCAATGAAGGTTCGGTATAAGGAAAATATGTTGGCCAAAACTTTACCTTGTCCAACCCGAGTTTGGAATAAAATTGTTTTTGCAGACCCATCAAATCCCTTAAATTTATTGTTTCACCTATTACAATTCCTTCGATTTGATGAAATTCCATTAAATGCTTGTACGACATTTTTTCATTCCTAAAAACTCGCCCTATTGAAAATATCCTGCCATAATTTAGCTTGTTTTCTGAAAGATATTTTATAGTGACAGGAGTAGTATGAGTACGGAGGACTGTCTTCTTTGATTTTTCCAAATTCCATTCATAATTCCACTCTATTTTGTGAAAGCTTGATACTTTATTACTAATAATAGGATCCACTTCTTGATCTGTCAAGTTTGATAGATAAAATGTATCTTGCATATCCCTTGCCGGATGGTCTTGCGGAGTAAATAGTACGTCAAAGTTCCAAAAACAAGATTGAACTGTTGATCCTTCAATTTCAGAAAATCCCATAGAAACAAAAATTTCTCTAATTTCATTAATTACATCGGTTAGAGGATGTGTCCTTCCCATGAAGTAGGTGCGAACCGGTGACGTGACATCTATTTCCGTAAATCTCTCATTCTTCCATTTTCCAGTATTTAGTATTTCAGACGTAATTGTTCCGATTCCATTTTCGTCCTGGCTCTTTATGCTTGATGCTATTTTTTTACCCTCACTTGTAAGAGAAATTAGGAAGGATTTTTCTATTTTTTCTTTGACATACCCAGGACGTTTCTTTAAGAGATTAAAGCCTTGTAACTCTTTATCTGATAATTCTGAAACTTTCATTTTTTTTAATTTTGAGATTTTTTCTAAAAGAGCTTCTTCAAGCGAAAGCCTTTTGGAGCTACTTGTTATCTTTAGACTATCTGCTTCTTTAATCAACCAACCGTTCCTAATAGCTTTTTGTATTCCAACACTAAATTCAATATCTGACATATGCCCTAGCTTGGCAAGTTCGCTAATCTTGGTGTTATTTTGACCTATTTTTTTTATCTCATTGATTATTCTTCTTTCTGGTAATGTTATCTCATCTATAAAAGGTGTTTTATCATCTGAACGTGCAACCGCTCGTGCTTTTGAAATGAGATGTATTATTGATTCCTTTTGAATTGACACTAAGACTAATCCTTTATACTTTAACCATTCAATTCCACGTCTTACATTATCTAATGAAAGGTTCGTAATGGTCGCCAATTTTTCAATATCTATTTTATCATGTTTTACAAGTGTTAGAAGAATTTTTTTCTCTATTCTATGCAGGTTTAACACCGTCATTTAAATATGGATCAGACATTGATGCAATACTTTTTAAACGTTTAAAGCTCTCGAATCATGTATATAATAACTTGAGTAATTCATTCAAAGATAATTATTCTGATAATTTTGAAGTAACCCCTTGGAAAGTGGAGGGATCAGTAGATTATGCTAGGCTAATAAAAAAATTTGGAACTCAGGAATTAACTGAGGAATTACTTCTAAAAATTGAATCATTTACAGGCGAATTGCACCCATTACTTAGGCACAAATTCTTTTTTTCTCACAGAGATCTTGATTGGATACTAAAAAAGTATGAAAACAATGAAAAGTTTTATTTGTATACTGGAAGAGGACCATCTGGGATGGTTCACCTTGGCCATCTAATGCCTTGGTTTCTAACCAAACATTTACAAGATAAATTTGATTCTAATCTCTTGTTCCAGATAACTGATGATGAAAAATTCTTGTTTGGAAACACGACAATGGACGAAATCAAGAAAAATGTATATGAGAATATACTCGACATTATTGCAATAGGTTTCACAAAGAGTAGAACAAAAATAATAGTCAATACAAGACACATAAAACATCTTTACTCCAACTCATTAGAACTAGCCAAAAGGATCACTTTTTCAACTGCAAAGAGTATCTTTGGTTTTAATAATTCAACCAATATTGGAATGATCGGTTTTCCTCCTCTACAGGGAGTACCCTGTTTTCTCCCTTCTATAATTGAAGGAAAACCCACACCGGTGCTGATTCCAGCCGCAATTGATCAGGATCCGTATTGGAGATTAACGCGAGACATCGCAGAAAAAATTGGCTTTTACAAGCCTGCGCAAATACATAGTAAATTTTTACCCAGTTTACAAACAACAGGAAAGATGTCATCATCAAATCCTGAAACTGCCCTATTCACTACTGATGAACCAAAAATAATAGAAGAAAAGATTTTCAATGCAATCACGGGAGGACAGCCAACAACTTCACTTCAGAGAAAATTGGGTGGAAATCCCGGAATATGTTCTGTTTTCTCATATCTCAAGTATTTGTTTGATACTCCTATGGAATCCAATGAGAGGGAACTAAAATGTAGAAGCGGCAATCTTCTTTGTGGGGAGTGTAAACATGACCTATCGAATCACTCAACTACATTTATTTCGGTGTTTCAAAAACGGAGAGAAAAAGCTAAAGACGTGGTTTCTGATTTTATGTATAGTGAGGATAGTTGAGTATTTGGATAAAGTCACGAAATTTGAGTGTCTTGACTCTTACGAAACCGAAAAACTAGGTAGTATGTTGTTACCAGATAAAGATAGTGTACATTTTGTTATTGAAGTGATAAAAATTGTAGATAATGAGATTGTTTTAATGTTAAAGGATAAATCATGTCACGCTGTTCTTATGAAAGATAACATAAATGCTGTAAAATTAAAGGAATTTGTAAGAGAATTAATATTTGGCGCCATGATTGTTATTAAGACATTTGGTCAAGAAAATATATTGAATGTTGTACACAAAACTTCATAGAGTATTAATTAATGCAAATGAGTTTAGATTGATTTTATATAATCTAGTAAGAATGTGAAATAATCAATCCTTATTTAGGCAATGATTGCAAGTATATTCTAATGTCAATTATTCGAAAGTTAATTTATTTCCGTTTATGTCTATTTCACCATCTCGTATTCTTGTTGACGATATCACTTTACCTTCTCGATCCTCAACTAGGGGAACAGCAATTATTTCTAATTGCGGCATGCCTTTTGATCTCCTTAATTCATTAATCTTTATACAATTTTCTTTGGTTGCTTCAGTAGTAACGATGGCCTGTACATCTCTGGTCAATACCGTGGGACCATAAAAGTCATTTAACTCATAAATGGAATAGTTGGATTTATTGAACTCATGTTCAATGAACTTTTTCAAATTTTTTAGTCGAACCGAATACTCATTAGTAATCTTTTTCTCTTTGAGTGTTGCGAAATTGTCGCTGCTTATACCAATTATTACTTGCTTTCCTACTTCGAATGCCTTTAGGAGAAGCATATAGTGACCTCTATGCAATATGTCAAATGTCCCGCCGGTCGCTACAGTATCAAACATTTAACGTTCAATTCTAGGTTGGTATCGGTATTGTACTACTAGCTCTTTTGAAATATTTTTACGCATTGAGGAGGACAAACATTTTCACATGCCATGCAAAAAATGCAATCTTTTTCTCTAATCATGAATGGTTTTTTCTCTGAGGCAGGATGACCTGGTGTGTCTAGCCATTCATATACATTTACGGGACAAGCTTCAATGCAGGCACCATCAGCAACGCAAATATCGAAATCTACTGTAACTTCAGTTCCCCAAATTCCAAGCTGACCTGGAGGATCAATTGGACCCCATACCTTTATTCCTTGATAGGTTCCTGTTACCTGGCGTTTTGATTTGAATTCAGGGTCTATTGGACCTTCTAACTTTGAATAGTTTGTACCGCTACCTGTTAGAGAAATTGTAGTTTGTCCACCCGGAGCCGGCACAGAAGCCGGTGCAGCAACCGCTTGTTCAGCCGACGGAGGACTTAGTGCAGTTTGAGATTGAGAAGGTGTTGTCGAAACAGCAGGTTGAGCGGACGGTGCTGATTTTTGTGGAACCTGTGGAATCGGAGTCGCTATATTCTGCCTTTTAACTGAACACAGTTGATTGTGAATATCCTTCATACTATCTAACGTTACCTCGTTGCTATGAATTAATAGTGTGCCACAAGACTCGCATATGAACTCCATTGTCTCACAATATATTCCATAATCATGAGTCCCTTATCAAGTTTATGAACACATTTAACAATTGGCAATACTTGCATAATTTATCGAATGGAGCTGGACAAACTTTGTGCAGTGATTTTGAAAATTTTTATTCCAAAATAAAAAATACCCTTTCATTTTTCAGATTTTATTAATTGTCAGGATTAGGACTAAATTATTGGAAAGAAGTCATTGAGGCATTAAGAAACATAATCCCGGTTTACGACAAAGTTAACAAGAGCATCTCTTTAGGTCAAGATGATAAATATCGTGAATGTGGTTTGAACGGTGAAATTCGTCCTGGTGATTTGATTTTAGACGCAGGTTCAGGTTTTGGGAATATGTCATCAAAAGCACTAGAGATTCTAAGAGGAGATGCTAGTATAATCTTGCATGATCCGATACGTGAAATGCTGGATAATGCGCAGAATCAAAGAAATCAAAGGCTTAACCTTTCATGCGGAGTCTTTGAATATATGCCATTCAGGGAGTCATCAGTAGACGCTGTCTTGTGTGGGTACTCGCTGCGTGATTCCTTCTCGCTAATTGAAGCTATCTCTGAAATACATAGGATTCTCAAAAATGATGGGCGATTCATTATTGTCGATATAGGAAAGCCAGATAATGCATTTTTTAGGAGCATTGTCACATTTTACCTGAAATATGTCTTGGGAATAATAGCATACTCCGTTTCTGGTAAGAGAGGTTTGAGATTTAAGACATTGTATGGAACTTTCATACGATGGCCGAAGAATGGTGTTCTAAATGATCTCTTACTCAAAAAATTTTGCAAAGTTAAATTTACAAAAAAACTATTTGGAGGCGCAATAATTGTTGTTGCGTACAAATAATTTTTAGTAATAAATGAAAAGCTAGAATTAGTTTAGTTGAGAAAAAGTAAATCTTAGCTATTCAAAGACCAGATAATTGTCTACTCTACTATTTATAGAGATATTTCATTTTTATCAAAGTCATAATGAATTATCGAAGCACTCCTGACATTATTGCGATGGTATTATTTACGGCCATCAACGGTGAAAGGAAATCATCTATAATGTCCAAGGCGCATTTGAATTATAGACAAATAAAGAAATACATAAAAATTTTAGTCATAAATGGTCTGGTTGTTGAGAGAAGCAATTTATCTGAAGGTTCTTCTACGTACCATACAACAGACAAGGGAAAAAATTACTTGGAAATGTACGAGGAATCAAAAGCATATAATTTGACATCAAACACATATGTATTTGGAAAACAACCAAATCAGGACCTTTTTCCCATTTAGAAATGAATGTATCTGAAGGATCTTGATGGAGAATTAGATTAGATTTAACCGATATTATCTAGAATGCTGCTTTTATTATCAACTCATAGTAACATCTTTTTTCAAAGATATGCAAATAAATTGCTATAAAACTAGACAAGTTACTGTATTCTCCGTATGTTATATAAAATATGTCAGTATTAATGGTTAATTCACCATTTACTTTTTTCTTATGATTATTCTGATAAAATTACTGGAAAAAGCAAAAATCCATTTACTATAAGAGTTATTGGCGAAGTTTTTATTTTATATATTTTTATATCTTATGTGGAATCATTCACTAGATTAGATATAATATCTGTTATCTTAATGAGCGCGCATAGAAGCTGTGACTATGAGGAATTATACACTAAACTCCAAGCCCATATTACATTATCACAACTGATGAAATTTATTTTTGAATTGAAAAAATATAATCTTTTAAAATCCCTGAGCAATGAAGCTAGCTGTATCATTACTCCAAAAGGATTGCAATATTTACAGTTACATGAGGAACTAACCAATCAGATACAATCAGAAATTAACAGTAATTCAGACATATTTAATAGTTATATCCCATTTTTCAAGTTGACAAATTTGTTTAAAAAATCGAAACTATTTTCAAAAGTATTTAACGGCATTAAACCACAGCCTTAATAGCTGTTTGAGTAAAGTTAATTAAAAACAAAGAAAACCCTTTCTCATTAATATGGTTGACAAACAAAAGATCCAAAATATTGTTGAATCTTCGAAAGGCAATCCAAAAGTTATAACTGAAGAATCATCAAAAGAAATTCTTAGCGAATACGGAATTAGAGTTCCACAATACGCACTTGTGACAAGTACAGATGAAGCGGTGCAAAAATCAAATGAGATTGGATTTCCACTGGTTGCAAAAATAGTTTCTTCAGATATTTTACATAAAACAGACGTCGGTGGTGTTAAAGTAGGATTAAATTCTAAGGATGAAGTTAAAAAAACATTTGATGATATGTTTTATAGACTTAAGGAAAAATTTGACGTCAAGGGAGTGTTACTGGAAAAGATGGTTCCAAAGGGTGTGGAATTAATTATTGGACTCCAAAATGATTCGCAGTTTGGACCTTCCATAATGGTTGGTCTAGGCGGTATTTACACAGAATTATTTAAGGATGTTTCATTCAGAGTTCTTCCAATCACAAAAAACGATGCATTAAAAATGTTGGAATCTCTAAGAGGTACGGATATTCTCAAAGGATTTAGAGGTTCAAAACCAATCAACATGGATATGCTGAGTGAAGCAATTGTAAATATCGGGACACTAGGAGTAGACTTGGCCGGTAAATACGAGAGTATTGATTTTAATCCAGTTGTAGTGTATCCGGATAGTTATTTTGTTGTAGATGCAAAGATTATACTTAAGGAAAAATCTTCAGATGATGCTATTTCAAAAGCTAATCCCGATTCAAGTTACATGGATTTATTCTTTAATGCTAAATCTGTAGCGTTAATAGGAGCATCGCCAGAACTAGGCAAGATAGGAAATTCTGTTATGGAAAGCCTTGCAAAACATGATTACAAGGGAAAGGTTTATCCTGTAAACGCAAAAGGATATTCCGAAATTATGGGAGTAAAAGCATACAAGAACCTCTTGGACATAAAAGATCCGATAGATGTCGTCATAGTAACTGTTGATCTTAAATTCGTTCCAGATCTTCTTACAGAGTGTGGAAAAAAGAATATCCACAATATGGTAATAATATCTGGTGGTGGTAAGGAGTTAGGGGGAGAACGTGCAGCTATTGAGAAACGAATTCAGGATATATCTCGCGAATTAAATATTAGAATAATTGGTCCAAATTGTATTGGTATTTTTAATGGAGAAAACAGATTGGATTGTGCGTTTCAGGGACATTTACGAATGTTAAGACCAAAACAAGGCAACGTTGCTTTTCTTTCCCAAAGTGGGACTGTTGGTATTGCATTTATGGAAACATCTGATGCGTTTGGTCTAAGTAAGATGATTTCTTATGGGAACAGATCGGATGTTGATGAAGCTGACATGATACACTATTTAGCTCAAGATCCTAATACAAATGTAATTGGTTTGTATGTGGAAGGGCTCGGAGATGGTCGCAAGTTTATGAACGCTGCTAAAAATGTAATAAAAGAGCACCAAAAACCAATTGTAGTTTTCAAAAATGGGCGATCGACTAAAGGTGCGAAGCAAGCGGCATCTCACACAGGTTCACTGGGTGGATCGTTTGCGGTAATAAGTGGAGCCTTTGAGCAAACAGGAATCATATCCTTGGATAGTTACGAAGAACTAACTTCTGCTCTCAAAGCATTAACATGGCAACCCGTTCCAAAAGGAAACAAAATTGCCATGGTAACAAATGGAGCCGGACCGATTATAGCAGCAATAGATAATTTCGAAAGGCTAAATCTGGAACTGGCACAACTAAGTGATCGAACTATAAAATCATTTAAAGAACATTATCCTGCCACTTATGTAATTGGCAATCCATGTGATGTTACTGGTTCTGCGACCGCCGATGATTATCGATTTGCAATTCAATCATTCTTAGACGATCCCAATGTAGATATCATCATGCCTTGGTTTGTGTTCCAGGATGATCCACTAGAAGAAAAAATAGTTGATATACTAAGAGACTTTCAAAAACAAAAGAAAAAACCAATACTTGTAGGTGCCATGGGTGGTCCGTTTACTGAGGAGATCTCGAAAAAAATTGAAGCGTTCAATATACCCGTGTATCATTCGGTAATCACCTGGATAACTGCAGCTGGAACTCTGGCAAAATGGCACAGGATTAAAGAAAGATTAAAATAATATTTGTCCAAAACCCTTTCCTTATTTTCGTTGTGCTAATTCTGTAATTTTCAAAAGGTTATTATAGTTTATTGGGGCAATGTACCAATAATGGAAAGTACACATCAAACGCAATTGATTACAATTAGTCCAAAAGCAGCAGAAAAAGTGATGGAGTTTATGAAACAAGAAAATAAGGACAGTTTATATCTGAGAGTTTATGTCTCGGGCGGAGGTTGTTCGGGTCTCTCATACGGTATGGGTTTTGAAGAAAAGCCAGATGAAGACGATAGTGTTATTGATCAAAACGGAGTAAAGATGATTGTGGATAGTTACAGTCAAAAATACCTTAAAGGGACGAATATTGATTACATTGAGAGTCTTATGGGATCTGGTTTCAAGATAAATAATCCAAACGTGACTAAATCATGTTCATGCGGACATTCCTTCTCAACTGAATAAAAGGAATTTTTTAATCAAGTTTTTTTAGATATTTTGCTTTCCTATTGGTATCAATTCTAACTGAGTTATTTAGGGCCACAATCCCCTTATCTTTATAGCATCAACAACTCTATTTAGTGCAAGAATCATACTTGCCATTCTCATGTTGGTATTAAGTTTCATATGGGTATCATAAACCCCTAAAAATGCTTTCGTGATATTTTTGTCCAAACGATCATTAACTTCTGCTTCTGTCCAGTATTCTCTGCGTAAATTTTGCAACCACTCAAAATATGAGACGGTGACTCCACCACCGTTTGCCAGGATATCAGGTATTACCAAAACTTTGTTCTTAAATAGGATCTTGTCAGCTTCAGGCGTGGTGGGTCCATTTGCGGCCTCTGCAACTATCTTGGCAGTTATTTTTCCGGCATTATCCTTTGTTATTTGGTTTTCCAATGCTGCAGGAATTAAGATAGTACAATCGGTTTCAAGTAGTTCTTCGTTGGAAATCGACTGACAGCCTTGAAAATTTGATACAGAGCCAGTTTTTTCTTTGTGTTTTCTTAGAGAAGCAGTGTCGATTCCATTTTTATTAATAATGCATCCCTTCGAATCACTTGCCGCAATTATTTTTGCCCCTTGCTCTTCAACCAACTGAGCAGCAAATTGTCCAGCATTACCAAATCCTTGAACAACCACGCTTGCATTTTTCATGTCGATACTCAGGTTTTTGGCGGCCTCTCTTACCGTAATGGCCAAACCTCTACCAGTTGCCTCATTACGTCCAAGTGAGCCTCCAATCTGTACTGGTTTGCCTGTAATTACTTCAGGCTGTATGTAATTTCCCTTGATTACAGAGAACGTGTCCATAATCCATGCCATCTCTTTACCACCAGTATATACGTCAGGAGCAGGTATGTCCCTGTAAGGCCCTATGATGTCTGAAATTCCATATGCATATCTTCTTGTCATTCTCTCTAATTCTCCCTCAGACATACTTTTTGGATCGCATATTATACCACCCTTTCCGCCGCCATACGGAATATTTGCAATGGCGCACTTCCATGTCATCCACATAGAAAGAGCTTTCACTTCATCTATTGATACTTGTGGATGGTAACGGATTCCTCCCTTAAATGGTCCTAAAGCATCGTTATGTTGAGAACGAAATCCTGTAAAAACTTTAATGGTCCCATCGTCCATTTTAACAGGAATAGAAATCGTTAATACTCTCTTTGGCTGAGCCAAAAATTGATGTAGACCTTTATCAAGACCAATCATATTTGAAACCTCATCAAGCTGAGTGAGTGCAACTTCAAATGGATTGATTCCACTATTTACAGAATTTGACATCACGTGAGTTGAAAAAATCAGATATTTAAATTTTGAAAAGGAGTAACTAAAATACTAATTTTACAACAATTTCTTTATCATCTGTTAATCTTATCGGAAATAAGAAGCCTCAATTCTTCGTCATTTTTATTGACATGTTCAATCCCTAATGATTCTGCCATCGTTTCAAGTTTATGACGTTCATTATCTACAGCGCCAGCTATATGTGGTCCAATGTAGTTAGAATCTTGATCAATTTTTTGTTTGAGCGTCACAGTACGCATCTTTTCAAATTCTCCCATCGCTTTTCCTATGGTTCTAGAGAATTCAGGCAATTTCCTTGAACCAAATAGGAGTATGACTATCAGTAATCCGATAATTATCCATTCAGAACCCCCGATATTCATCAAATAATTTTCAAGCATATGGATAAATTAGATCGAACAGAATGAAAAATAAATCTTTGCTATAAAAGAGCCATCTTGACATAGTAGAGTAATGCTGTCAATTGCAAAAGACACACTTTTTAGAGGCTTGTCAGAGGTTTCAAAATTATTCCCGGACAAAACGAGTAACAATAAATTTATGATTTCAAGATAAAATTCATTAATGTTAGATTTGTAAGACTATGTCAATAGATGATAAATGAAAGAGAACAAATTGCTCTGAAAATTCAAGAATTTGTAGAGTCATTAAATCACGAATGTAAGGCAGGAGCGATTGTTATAGTGGAGGGCAAGAAAGATGAAGTTGCATTGAAACAGGTAGGATTTTTGGGAGAAATTTTGGTTTATAATAATTTTAAAGGAATTATAAATTTTGTAGACTATGTTACTAGAAAGGGAAGAAAGGTCATACTTTTGCTGGATAGAGACAGAAAGGGTAGAACCCTTACCTCAAAAATCCTAAAAAAACTAGACATATTGTGTCCACACGACAGTTTGTACTATAAAAAGAAGTTTGTAAAGATAACGCATGGTAAGATAATGTGCATTGAAAACCTTTCTAAGTTTTGTTTACCGTTCGTAGAAAACTAAAGCCTTTAAATTTCTTTTTGGCCAGCACTCTTAATCTAAGTTTATATCTCTTAAAACTTATTTTAGAATTTGATGCAAAGAAGCATTGTAAATAGTTACGAGCTGAGGAATGATTTTCCAATTTTTAGGAAAAAAATTAATGGCAAGGATCTAGTGTATCTAGATAATGCTTCTACAACACAAAAACCATATTCGGTAATCGATTCAATTACTGATTTTTATTCAAATTATAATTCTAATATTCACAGAGCAGTCTATCAGCTTGCCGAGGAAGCAACAAAGATGTATGAGCAAAGTCGAGAGAAAATTGCAAATTTCATAAATGTGCGTCCAGAAGAAATCATTTTCACAAGAAACACGACTGAATCAATAAATCTTATTGC
>DATCWH010000019.1:0-105687 GCA_036566445.1 Nitrososphaeraceae archaeon | reverse complement strand
TTGAAGGAGCTAAAAATAAATGCTATTCAATTGTATCTCAAATACACTGGGGCGAAAATGAAGAATACTATAGAAAGGATATTGCGTTAAAGGGTATTAAATATGCATAAGTCATATAGTTAATATAGTGCCTTTTTCAATATAAACCAAGAAAATGAGAGATAATACTGACTTTTATTGCAGTGATGAGCTAGAATTTGAGTTTCAAGGAGCTGATTTCAACCTAAAAGAAACAATAGAGATAACAGGATTCAAATTCTGTCCTTTTTGTGGTAAAAGATTCAGTATGCTAATTTAATACCTGTTCATCGTAACATTCATTACAGATTATAGTGCTTTGAGGTACTAAATCACCACATTTCGTACATTTATCCATACCTGACTGTTTATATCTGCCAATATGACTGTTTAACCACTTCATTACTATACAATATACACTTATCCTATTTAACTTAGTTCGCTTACTATATAACAGAATGTTTCAATTCGTGGAAAAGAAAGGCTAGACCCATGCAGTCCCTTTATGCCCATGGAAATAGAATCGAAGGCACTTCATTTGTTCAAGGCGATGATATTCTTCAATATTAAATCCGTATTGTATTTATCACGTATACGAATCGCTATTTCTAATGCTTCTTCATATTTTTTAATAGCCTCAGTATGATTTCCCTTCTCCGCATCAATTATCCCTAGATTGGTTAGAGAAGCTGCTGCGCCTCTCTCATCTCCCAATTTTTTAGAGCTTCAAGGCTTCTACAAACTTTTCTGCAGCTGGATCATAATTTTTGTTTTCCATATTGACTATTCCAATGTTCAATAGTATAGCAGATTTTTCTCGATTATCATTTAATTCTTGCAATTTTCAGGCTCTCCTCAAACTTACTTAGTGCTTCGGCGAGATGATTTTCGCGTCCGAGGAGCACTCCAATATTTGTTAATAATTTAACAATACTATTCATGTCGGCCAAATTTCTGAATATATCTAGCGCTTCGTTATAAACCGCCACTGCTTTAGAAATTTGCATATCCTTATCGTAAACAATTCCCAGATTGGTTAGTATTGCGGCGATCAATTTTTTATCCGATAACCTTCGTGAGATCTTCAATGCTTCGTAGTATTTTTCTAAGGCTAATTTGTGCTCTCCCGTAGCCTCATAAATAATGCCTATTTTATTTAGTATTTCACTTACTTTGGATTGATTTTTGAGTTTATAATAGTAGTCGTAGCTAATCATATAGTTATCCATAGCATTGTTGAATCTGCTCCATTCAACGTACACATCACCCAACGAAGTATGACAATCAACTAATTTCTTTTTATCTGGGTCCTTTAGTTTCGAGCTGGCAATTATTGTCCTCTTGTAAGAACGTTCTGCTATGTCTAACTGACTGGCTAACCGAGCTATATCGCCCAAGATCTGATTTTGGACAAACGATTTTTGATAATCGTTAAGTTCATCAAGATGGTAAGCGTATTCAGTGTGGACTTTAAACGTAAACGGGTCATAAATCTCTTGATCTGGATAAATAGGAACAAGTTCGCATTTAGCTACTAATTCTTTGTGATAAATCTTAGCCGTTTCTTTTGAAATATGAACCTCAATACATTTTTTGATTAATTCATGTCTGAACCATTTTTTATTTTTATCAGATTCAGATACTCCAAAAGATCCACACTATCCTTTTTTCTATTTTCTCTTTTTTTTGGCTCTTAAGTATACGTTTTTTGTTATATTAAAGGGTATTAAATATATTAGTTCCACTTTCAGTGATTAAAATATCTATTTTTTTATCATATTCAAGTGTTGGAATACGACTTTTTACGAATTGAAAATCATATGCCAGCCCAATGCATTTTGAAAATTTTTTATTTGTCAGGTATTTATCATAATAACCATAACCATAGCCAATTCTATCTCCGTAGGTATCAAATGCAATTCCAGGAATAATCAACAGATCTATGAAATCTACATTCCCATTTGTAATCTTTGGCTCTTTAATTCCAAATCTGTTAATGTCGAAGGAATCTTGGTTGAAATCCTTTTGTTCTAAAATATAATATTGAATGTGATTAGTTACAATGCGTGGTAACAGCAATGTCCTTCCTGAATTCAAACCATGGTTAATTATGTCCCATGTTTCAACTTCTGAGCCAATAGGAAGATAAAGCCCAATAGAATTGGACTGAATAAATTCGGGCCTTCTGATGACGTTCTTTTGAATTAATTTACTTTTCGTGGATATTTCAAATTGATTTAAAGAATTTCTCTTGTGAAGAATTTCTTTTCTTAAAATTGATTTCTGTTCTTGATTGGTTAATTTCATCGTTCTATTTATTGCTGATTTTATTTATGAGAGTTGCAGCTAGCACCGTATTTTTTAATAGCATTGTAACAGTCATTGGCCCTACTCCACCAGGAACAGGAGTTATGTAAGATGCTTTTTCTGAAACCGATTGAAAATCTACATCGCCTTGAATTTTTCCATTTGCTCTGGATATTCCTACATCAAAAATTACAGCGCCATCTTTGATCATATTCCCTCTGAGAGTAAATTTTTGGCGATTTCCAACTGCCGTAATGATACAATCAAAGTTTGTTAATTTATCTTCTAAATTTTTTGATTTTGAATGGAAAAATGTTACAGTAGCATCACGATCCATTAGTAAAATGCCCAAAGGCTTTCCAACCAAATTACTTCTATTTATAATTGCCACATCCATGCCTTTAACATCTATGTTGTAAAAATCTAGTAATTCCAAAATACCTAAGGGAGTACATGGTATGAGTTTTGGATTCCCTTCAAAGAGAAGTCCTAAATTATAGGCGGTTAATCCATCAACATCTTTTTTGTAGTTTACCATATTAGTGATAGAAGCTTCAATATGATGTGGCAGTGGAAGTTGGAGAAGAATTCCATGAACACTCTCATCATGATTTAATTCATTTATGGTGCTGACTAGCTCATCTTGCTCTATATTTTCTGGTAGCCTTAAATCCCTTGTAAACATTCCAACAATATTTGCCGCGGTTTGTTTATTCTTAACATATGTTGCAGATGCTTGATTATTGCCAACTAGAATAGTAGCTAAGCAAGGTCGAGTTCCTTCATTTATCAGACTTGAAACCTCATTTCTGATTGTCTGCTTTATTTGTTGAGAGACTAGGATTCCGTCTATTAATTTGCTCAAATATTCTAAAAATTCACTATGTCATTTTTTTGCTTTACTGTATTTTCCATTACATTTTCTTAATCACTGCTAGGTAGTGATTACTTTTCTGCCTTCAAAAAGTAACCTTTTTTCAGAAAAAAGCCTTACACAGTAAGGATATAAAATATGCTCCTGTTCAAGTATCCTCTCCGATAGTGTTTCATACGTATCATTGTCCAACACTAACACATGCTTTTGTGCGATAATCGGTCCAGAATCCAATCCTTCATCAACAAAATGAACTGTACATCCCGTTACTTTTACTCCATAATCTAACGCTTTCTTTTGGGAATTAAGTCCGGGAAATGATGGCAGAAGTGATGGGTGTATATTCATGATCCTCATTTTGTATTTTCTTACAAATTCTGGACTTAAGAGACGCATATAACCAGCCAAACATACAAGCCCATTATCAGGATTGACATCATATTTTTGTAATATGTCTACTATTTCCTTATCGTAGTCCCAACCTTTTAAACTATTTGAAAGTATGCTTGTGGGAAGTCCGAATTTTAAAGCCTTTTTAAGACCTTCTGCTTCTGGTTTGCTGGAGATTACTATTTTTGGACATACGTTAGTGACCTTGCCTTCTTTAAGATAATTTAGAATTGATTCCATATTGCTGCCTCTACCAGAAATCAAAATTCCAAGGTTTATCAAACGCTCCTAATGTGTATGCTTGATATTCTTAAATGTAGTGAATATGTACTGAAAAATAAATATCATCGGTTGCCTGAACTGATATAATTCAATTTTTTCGAATTATCAATTTGTTACTATCAAGGGTTTCAATCGTTAATTTTATTGAATATCAGCCCACAAGGTGAAGTGTGACAAAGGACAAGACTAAGCATACGAAGCGGACTGGTTTGTCGATAACAAAGGAGATCTGATATTTATCTCAAGTTCAGAAAAAGTCTGGCAATCATATCCTCATTTTGCATGACTGTATCTGAATTTGTCGAGTTTTATTAGTTCATGATAAGATCCAAATTGTGATGTTTCTGCCACATCTAACAAGGATTCATCTTCATTGTCATTTCCATTAAAAACCTTTATAATCCCATAAATCGAGTTTCTCTGTGCAGGTACTCTCCCAGCAGACGTTATTAATGATCTAATTTCCTTCGGTTTCATTATTTGACCAAACTCCGATCCCGCCGAAGTTGAAATGCTTTCATTTATTAGAGTGCCACCAAAATCATTTACTCCGGCTTCAAGAAGTAGTTGAGACATTTTGGCACCTTCCTTAACCCATGAAACTTGAATGTTATTTATGAAATTGTTGAGCATGATCCTTGAAACTGCGTGCATCTTTATTACTTCCTGACCTGTCGGACCTGGGGAGATCCCTTCAACAAGATTATTATTATACATTGGAGCTTCTTTGTGTACAAAACTCAATGGCACAAATTCTGTAAACCCACCTGTCTGTTTTTGAATCGATCTTATCAATTCTAAATGTTTGGCCTTATTTTCCGATGTTTCCACATGACCATACATTATTGTTGATGTTGTAGGGATCTTCAGTTTATGCGCCGATGTAATCACATTAATCCAATCAGCTACTGAAATTCTACCCGGAGAGATAAGATCCCGCAAAGCCTGATCAAGAATCTCTGCTGCTGTTCCAGGCAAACTTCCTAGTCCTGATTCTTTTAACATACTCAAGTATTCTCTAACAGATAGTCTTGATCTAGTGGAACCATACAAAATTTCTTCAGGAGAAAAAGCATGAATGTGTATATTTGGTAACTCCTTTTTTATCGCCTTACATATATCGACATACAAGAAGCCATTCATCTTTGGCGGTAAACCCGCCTGAATACAAATTTCAGTCGCTCCTAATTTCCATGCCTCTTTTGCTCTTCTAACAACTTCTGATATTGGGAGAAAATAACTCTCCTCATTTCTAAAATCCCTGCTGTAGGCACAAAAACCACATCTTTTGATACAGACATTGGTAAAGTTGATATTCCTATTGATAACATAAGTTACCTTGTTACCAACGCTTTTTCTCCTTATCAAGTCAGCCACCATTGCAGTCATGATCATTTCGGTCCCTTTTGTGTCTAACAACTCCACAGCTTGTTTTGTGGAAATATTTTTGGATTCCAGCGATTGATTTAATATATCTGAAACAACTGGATCTATCTCCTTCAACATAGATTCAAGTATCAATTTAATTCCTCCTTGACTAGTCCACTACTGTCAGTTAGTGGCGTAATATAGTTCCAAAGATTCTTTGGGATAAACTCTCTTTTGTTCAAAACAAATTCCGGATAAATTGCAAGTCTTCCTCTAAATCTATAACCTGCCTTTTCAGTAGCGCCTTTAACATCTTTAATATCAGGCCATGGAGACTCCGGATTTACGAAATCAATCGTTAAAGGAGATATCCCGCCCCAGTCATTGATACCTGCGTTGATATACGTAGAATAAAGTTTAGGGCTAAGATTGGGGGGAACCTGAATGTTCATATTCGGCATAATGATCCTTGCTAGGCAAATAGTCAGTAAAAATAGATCATGTGATGGTGGTAAATAGTTCCTCATTTTAGTATTATATTTAGGTATGTGGTTTTGCATTATTATCTCCTGAATATTTCCATATTTATGATTAATTTCCCTAATAACTATCAATGAGTCAATTGTTTCTTCTAGCGTTTCCCCGATTCCTATGAGTAGCCCTGTTGTGATAGGGATTTTTAATTTACCTGCGTTTTCAAGAACTCGAATCCTGGCTCTTGGATTTTTGCTTGGCGCAAATTCATGTGGCATATTTTTTCCAGAGAGCCTTTCGCTGGATGTCTCTAACATACAACCAAGGCTTACATTAGATTTTTTGAGTATTGAAAGTTCATCATAATTCAAAGTACCGGCGTTAGTATGTGGCAACAGTCCTGTTTCTTCTAAAATCAAATTACTTACCTGTTCTATATATTCAGTCGTGGATGAACAATCGTATTTTTTTAGCCATTCCCTAAATTCTGGATATTTTTGCTCCGGCCTTTCTCCTGTAACAATTAATGCCTCTGTACATCTTAGAAGTTTTCCCATCCTTGCTATGCGTAACGCTTTATCCTTTGAAAGAAATGACAAATCATAGTCTGATAATTCCTTTTTATAAGTACAATATGAACAGGTATCTCTGCAGAGATTTATCAAGTTAATGAATACCTTTCTAGAATACGTAATTGGACCATTTTTACAAGTGTTCCTTATTGTATTTGCTAAGCTACATATCGATTTTGTGTCATATTTTTTTATAAGCTCTACAATTTCTCCTTTTGTAATCGGATAATTCTGTATTCTCTGAGTGATTTCATTCGTTGTCGACAGATTTATTCCGTCCAGCTGAGATTTCAAGGCCTTAGTATTATTGTAGGGCATTAATATTAATAATTTGTTTCAAAGTGATTATATTTTGTTTAATATGTCGTAGAAAGACAATTATTATTAGTTTGCTAAAAAGAAAATACGAGCCAAGCCATCGCAGTTAAAATTTTCCGACGATGTTGAATCAGTTTCATAAATGAAATGGATTTTGTTTTGTACTGACGAAATAACTTCTATCGCGCCACTTTACTACTCTATTTCCTTTTGAATCGAATGCAGAGATTAAGAAACAAATAGTTATTACGGTACATCCTAACACAAAACCAAGACCATAAATTGATTTTTGTAATAGACCAAAATGAGATTGTACAACAGTGCAGGTAAGCAGTAGAAAAATTGTTATAATATTGACTGCCAGTAGTATTCCGTCAAGTGGAGAATCTGCAAAATAATGTATTGAAAAAGGTAAAATTAGAAATGGCTCAAACAGAATAAAAAATATAAAAACTGTAACCATCAATGCTGATTTTTTATTCTGTGTCTGTAATGGTATGATTATGCGACGCAACGCATGCCATAATGAACGCGGATTGCGTGCCCATATCGCCTCTATGTAATTTTCACCTCTGACCAGTCTTAATCTCATTTTTTGTTCTTTTACTCTACGCCCTAGTGCTCCGTCCTCAACTAACTCTTGGCGAACTTTCTCATGTGTGCCAATTTTTTCATAATTTTTTTTCGATATGAGATAAAAACTACCAAAAAAATAGCCGATCTTATTGTTTGGATTGTTTACACGGAGTGGTGAATATCTTGAATGCAGAAATACAGACAGTACTGGCAATGTGAATTTTGTAATTATGTCATAGCATAAGAGCTTAGGAACTAATGTAAGTGCATCCAGTTCATCATGCATCATCGTATTTACTGCGGATGACAACGCATCAGGTTTGTGCACGGTGTCAGCATCAGTAAACAAAAGAATTTCTCCAGATGCCTTTTGGTATCCTTGAAAACATGCCCAATTCTTTCCAATCCAATCATCTGGTATAGGACGAGCTTTTACTACTATCAGTCTAGGATTTTTATTAGACAATTCTGAAATAATTGGTAGTGTCTTGTCTGTAGATGAATCATCTATAGCAATTATTTCATAATTATCATAATTTTGCGATAACAAGGACTGTAGACACTTAGATATTGTTTCTTCTTCATTCCTGGCCGGTACAACAATACTAACTTTAGGTTTTGATTTTACTCGATATCTTGCGGACCATTCTAATTTTGGTGATTTTGAAATTGACCATGTAATTAAAACAAGAAAATACGTCCAACAGGCAAGGATACCAATATTAATTGCAAGTAAGATGGCAGCCAGAGCTAAGAAAATCAATTGGTATTGTTATTTTATTCGAAATATAGACTATACGCTTTAATAATTTAATAATGATATGTATTGCATCAGATTGACCTCTTTAGATATATAAGTGATTCACGGATATTTTTTACATTACTCCGTAACTCAGTATCAAAAAACTGAATCACACACCTAAGATCTGCTTCAGTAAGGCTCTGTAATCCACATTTTCCTTGCTACTTCCTGGTGCAGGTAATTCGAAAATTAATGGAATAGGACGATTGGCCCTGATATTCGTAAGTTGAGTCCGAATTTCCTTTCCAATGTCTTCACTTATGAGAACAAGTCCTACATCGCTGACTTTATCTAGGCTGTTGATATGCTGAAGAGCTTCGGATGCAGACTCCACCTTAATGCCTTCAACGCCGGCAAGTTGAAAGCTTGTTACAAAAATTCTACTTCCAACAGCCATTATTCTCAATTTGTCCTAAAAGCCTATTCAAATAGTTCTTTTTAATTCTTTGTATAACGAATTTCGTAAAAGGACATCCTGACTGTATTAACATTACAGATAAATCATGGCTTTTTGTCACTTTCAACATTGTCTGATAATCAAGATGCAAGAATATTGTACGTTCTACTTGATGGAATTGGTGATCTTCCAAATCCAAACTTGAACGGCCAAACTCCACTGGAGGCCGCCAAAACTCCAAATATTGATTCGCTGGCAAGAAAGGGGAAAATGGGCCAGGTGATAAGCGTCGGAAAGGGAATATCCCCTCAATCAGATATCGCAGTATTCAATATGCTCGGTTATGATTTTCAGGGAAAAAAATATGCCGGAAGGGGAATAGTGGAAATAATTGGCTGTGGTGTCGATTTCAGTGATGGAGACCTCGCCTTAAGAGGTAATTTTGCAACTTTAGATAGTAATAGGATAATCGATAGGCGCGCTGGTCGTGATATTGTTAGGGAAGAGGCAAGCAATATCTGTGCATTTCTGGAAGACAATATGAAATTTGATGATTCAGATGTTTCAGTTAAAATAACTCCAACTATCTCTCATCGTGTAGTTGTTAAATTTAGACATGGCAAAAAATATCTCTCTGATAAGATAACTAATACCGATCCTGCATATGGTAAATTGAATGGCATAGGTATTGCCAAAACTGAAGTTGAAAGTATGATTATTCAGGAATCTAAATCAGAGGACAATTCTGAATCATCGATCTTGTCAGCAAGAATTGTGAATGAATTTACTCGTAAATCTATTTCTTTGTTGAAGGATCATCCAGTAAATCTTAAACGCATTTCAATAAATAAGAGACCAATAAACGTAATACTGATGCGCGATGCTGGCAACAGTGTTCCTTACCTTCAACCGATTAATGAGAAGTATGGAATTTCTACTTCCTGTCTGGTCGATATGCCTGTAGAAATTGGTATAGCTAAAATAATTGGGATGGATCTGTTTTGTTCGCAAAAAATTGATGATTATAAACAAAAAGGAAAAGATGTTGCAAAAATTCTCAACTCGTATAATCTGGTATACGTTCACATAAAAGGTCCTGATGAATACGGACATGATGGCGATGCATTGGGCAAAAAATCTAATATTGAATTGATAGATGAAGATTTCTTTGGCGTGTTTTTGAAACGCGTAACTAAACAGCATGTAGTGGTGATTTCGGGCGATCATTCCACTCCTTGCGTTAGAAAGTCCCACACAGATGATCCAATTCCATTGTTGATATCAGGAAATGGTATCAAAAGTGATGGAAGTCAACGCTTTACAGAATCATGGGGAAGTAAAGGCTCCATAGGAACACTGAAAGGGTCAGAAGTAATTTTAAGTGTACTAAATATGGTACGTACACAAAAAGACAAATAGAAGTCTAATTTCGTTTACTTATTTATTGTTGTGTTCCAGTCAAGATAACTTTGCATTGTTCGCATACTTTTTCATCAATGTTTCTTTCAAGACTATGATGTGCATCACAAATGATAAGCGAGTAACGCATGTAATTGCAGAGCGCGATAAATTTCGATAGTGTTTTTGCATTATATGCTCTATTGGTAGATAGATCGTCACCAATTTCTTTTATCATACTCATGACTTCACTCAGTGACATTAATTTTGATATTAATTCATTATCACCACGTGTACCTCTTAGATAATTGCTTACTGCTGCCTGAGTAATTCCCAGCAATCTAGCCACCTCCTCTTCCTTTAGTCCTTTTTCAATTACCAGCTCTTTTGATAGTATTGCCCTTACTGCGGGAATTAGTAATTTAGATTCAATTTCTGATGGAAGTAGCATTAGGTGAACCTAAATATGGCTTCCTAAATATATATAGTTTTTTTTGGTTAGGTAGAAAGTTAAGAACTATTGTGAGTTTTTTGTAATTATGATTAATCTTTCAATTCAAAAATGTTTGCCATTCAATTTCCATGATACACAATCATTTTTGGAACTGGATGTCATGATTATGATTTCGTTATTTTGGGGCAATGGATGATCACTGAGCACTTGTATTAAAAACTACATTTATTAATACTCCTGATTATTATTGACTAGATATTGCAAAAATTCGACGATTTAGATATGAAAATATTGTCAGAACTATGTAAGAATGCTAATATTTCTGTACCTAGGTTAAGTAAATTATTAGCTACAAATTCTTCAGTACTGTACAGTAGAATTAAGCGACTATACAAAAGAAATTTGATCCAAAAATCTACAATAATTGTGAATGAACCTCTTTTAGGAATAAATGTGAAGGCCGTAGTTGGGATAAATAGGGATCCAAAATTAAAGGAAGAAATTCATGCCGCATTATTGAAGATAATTCAGGTAATATCAATTTCTGAAGTGACTGGTAGGTTCGATATCTTGGTGACTATCAGTGCTACTACCCTCGAAGAACTTCACAATGTTGTAATAAAACAAATTGGAAAAATCGAAGGAGTTCAAAATACTGAAACGTTTGTAGAGATGCAAAGGACAGAGAAGGAGCGTATTTTTACCACGTAATTTTATCAATCATGCATTGAGATTGACAGAACAATGTTTTTAAAAAAGATATTTTATACGGTAATACAGTAACATATTAATTGTACTTCCAGAAACCCAATGTAATAAATTTTTCTTTCCACCTTAAACTCTTAAAACAATATGACATGAGTCAATATTTCAAAAGATAATGAGGAGTTAAGTATTTTAAAACTATGTCGCGCTACAAAATTCAAATGTAGGTTCTACTTCTGGGAATTTTTGTTTTTGGATATAATAAAATGTGTATTGTCATCCTCCAGACCTGGTTTAGCACATTTTCTATCCAATTGGGCTTTATTTTCAATAACGATAGATTCAAATAATCCAATAATGGATAAAATATGAATTTTTGTCTATTGTACAACAAAAAATATCGGATATAATTCAAGTATTAAAACTCGCAAAAAAAACCAGCAAAGATGACTATACGACCCACCTCAGGTTGGTATTGTTGGCCATTGGTATTGTGGGCTCAATAGGCTTTGTCATAAAATTGATAGCAGAATTTATGACATTTTCAGGGAAATAATTGGATTATTTTATGCTAACGAACTAAATTCGAATAATATTAATTTCCTAATCGTAGTAGTCCTTTACGATAGCTAATTTGCGAAAAATTATAGCAACGCTTGGATCTCATTGTTCGCTTCAGGTTTTAAAAGGAGCAAAGGATGAAGGATTTAAGACTCTACTGATAACAGAAAAAAAGAGGTATCATGTGTACAATAGATTTGGTTTTATTGATCATGTGATATTAGTTGACAAATTTAGGGATATTCTAAGGGCAGATATTCAAAACAGATTGAACGAATTGGATTGTATTCTTATACCTCACGGTACTCTAATTTCGTCTTTAAGTTCTGAAGAAATTGAAAGTATTAATGTACCTTTTTTTGGTAATAAATTTATATTAAGATGGGAAGCAGATAGAAATCTTAAACAGGAACTGATGTTAGAATCAAAATTACAAATACCAAGAACGATAAAATCTAAAAGAGAAATAAATGATCTTTGCATCGTAAAGTTACACGGAGCTGCTGGTGGTAAAGGATATTTTCTTACGTCAGATCAGAAGGGTTTTGATGAAGGATACAACAAACTCTTAAATGACAAGGCTGTTACTGATGAAAATGAGCTTTATATTCAGGAATATGTAAGAGGAGTTCCTGTCTTCCTTCATTTCTTTTATTCTCCAATCTCGGAGGACATCGAATTCATGGGAGTGGATAGGAGGTATGAATCAGATATTGATGGTATTTCCCGCATTCCGTCAAAACATCAACTTAATGTTCCCATGGAACCTACATACAACGTAGTAGGGAATATCCCTCTAGTTCTCAGAGAATCACTTCTTGAGGGCGTATACGAAATGGGTGAAAATTTTGTACAGGCTTCTGAAAGACTAGTCCCTCCGGGAATTCCCGGACCTTTTTGTTTGGAGGGGGTGTATACTAAAGATGCAAGATTCATTACCTTTGAATTTTCTGCAAGAATTGTTGCTGGAACAAATCTCTATGTTTCTGGATCTCAATATTCGGTTTTCTTGTTCCAAAATGGCATGAGTATGGGTAGAAGAATTGCCCTGGAAATAAAAAACGCCATCAATAAAAGAAAATTAGATGCAGTACTCACTTAATTTAGTAGATGAGTCAAGAGGTGATCACATCGACAGAATTTATCAAGCCATATATGGGGTTTTTCAAAAAGTGCTCGACAGTCTTTTTATCTTTGATATCGATCATTATTACTTTTTCATTTATGAGTGTAACTTTTATAGGAACGTTTTCCCATTCCAAGACACCGTTGGTATAGATATCAACATTACAACTAAAACCTGAAGTATTATTATTCTTATTTTTAAGAAAGATCCCAGGTCGGCCTTCTTGGTCCTGATTGATTGGGTTAATTGAACCTGGCTTATAAACAATTGTGTGAAAGTGAATATCCCGTCCGCTCGTATCAATCATTGTAAAATTGCTTTTGAAATACGTCAAATTATCATTCAAGACATCCACTCTCCATTTTCCTCCTAGAAGATATTTGGAAGAATGATTTGTGTTGATATCCTTGACTAAAGCATTTGTATTGTTGGATGTATCTTGCGGAAACAAAATAGTGCTTATTGTTCCTTCGGCATTGAAAGATGCATTTGTCGATTCATCAACTAAACCAGACGAATTAGTAACAGAAGTTTGTCCATATACATATGAATCAAAATTATTGTATTCATGCAAAATAAAGAATTCAAGACAAATAATAAACGAAACTACATTAATGAAAGAAATTATAAACCAATATCGGCTCGGCATCATAGTCCAAAATTAAAAATTTAAGATAACTTAAATTTTACTTTAGACAATTTTTAGTTCAATGCAGGATTTGCAACTTTTAGTAGAATTCAACAAATAGTTCTTAAGATAGCCGACGTACTAATATTAATATACTGTCCGAAAACCAAAGAGACTGATGTTTCATGTTTCCATAGATAGTTCTGGCATAACAGTGGACAACAAAAGTAAAAAAATATCCCTTGATCCAAATAAACAACCTAATTCTGATTTCATTTTTATTTCACATGCACATACTGATCATTTATACAGGTGTGTTAAAGAGAACGGGAATAAGATCATCGCTTCAAAAATAACTCATAAAATTGCGATGCATCGCGGATACAAATATGGTGATTTGTATGAAGAACATGATTTCACATTACTGGATTCGGGACATATTCTAGGTTCAAATGGACTCCATATAGAAGATGAATTGTATTACACAGGTGATATCTCAATAAGAAGAAGAGCGTTTATGAATCCGGCGATTATACCCAAGGCAAGGATTCTCATAATAGAATCTACCTTTGGTCATCCTGACTACATTTTTCCAAAATTCGAAAGTACTATACACAAAGCAAATTTAATAATTTCAGAAATGTATAATCAAGGTATACCAGTTATTTTGTTAGGGTATACTCTAGGCAAGGCACAAATTCTAACAAATCTTTTTAGACATTGGACACCATTAATCATACATGATTCAATAGACGAAATTAACAAAATTTATTCGCAGTTTGGGATCAGTATGGACAATTATGTTACTTTCTCCGAAGCAGAAAAAAATAACATCCTGTCTTCTCACAGACCATGGTTACTGATAGCTCCTCTGGTCTCATGCAAGAATGGATTTCTAAAATATATCAAGAGAAAATATGGAGCTTTATCTATCGGATTCAGTGGATGGGCTGTAAAGCCGTATTACAAATATTCATTGGGACTAGATTATTGTCTACCTCTAAGTGACCACTGTGATTATAACGATTTAATAACAGTAGTCAAGAAATGTAATCCTGAAAAAATCTACACCTTTCACGGGTTAGCTGAAAGTTTTGCAGAAGACTTGCATTTATTGGGTTTTGATGCAAAGCCCCTTGTTTATGCTAGCGGAAAAAGAAATGAAAATTCATTGAAACTTGACACTTTTTTTAGTAAATCGAATTGTTGAATATTACCTAATTCGAGATGCAAGTTTCTATTCCAGCCTTACTATTGACATCCACAAATTATTTTTCCTGTTCTCTAAAATAGGGAATTACTTTTTTACCAAATAACTCTATGTTCTTGAAATATCCGTCTCCCCAGAACCTAATTATAAAGTGGTTTGTTCCTGCTTCAATAAATCGTTCTAACATTTCGATTGCGTCATCAGGCTTGCCAACTCCTATTGCACTCCTTGCTACATCATCGGGGATTTGCATAGCAGCTCTTTTCATTTGCTCCATCAATTCTGGCTTATTCATTGCATACTCTGTAAAATACCTTCGGAAATCAAATTCTGAATCCTGTTGGATATTATGCACCTTCAATAATTCCGGCTTGTATAAACTAACCTTGACTGCATTCTTCATCTTATTCCATGCCTCTTCACCATCATCAGTAAAATAGACATCTACATCATTTGCGAATTGAAAATTGCTTATATCCCTGCTAATTCTTTTTGCATGATCTTTGATAATGTCTGCATGATGTTTAAACAAAGCAGGAGTATAACCTATTGGTATCCAACCGTCTCCGTAAATAGCACATAGCTCTAAAGTTTTTGGCGCTCCTGCTGCGATATACACTGGTGGCCTTGGTTTTCGAATGCTCTTCGCCTGCAAACATGCGTTAATGAGTTTATAGTACTCTCCGTCATAATTTACCCTGTTATCGGGGTCGGAATTAAAAAGGGCTTCTATTACCTCCAATTGCTCTCTAAATTTAGTTACTGGCTTTTTGAATTCTATTCCAAAATCTACCACATTTTGCGCTTCTCCTGCACCGATGCCTAATATTGCTCTACCATTAGTTAGCCTATCCAAGGTAATTGATGAAAGTGCAATAGTTGAAGGATGCCTTCTTATAGCATCAGTCACGCACGTACCTAATTCAACATTTCTCGTAACTGCACCAATAGCCGCAAGTAATAACCAGGCATCATTAACAACTGCATTTTTCCATTGTGGTACATTTGAATGATCCATTGACCAGATTGAATCAAAATCAATCCTATCGGCAATTTGACACGCTGTCATTATTTGTATTTCATCCAGCCCTAGTCTGGCTATATTTAATCCCTGGGTAAAGCCAAATTTAGTCCTCATTTTGTATTGGAATTATGCATATCATATGTATATATAGGGTTTGGATGATTTATGGCGATACCTTAATCTCAAATCTAATAGAACATTCGCAAACTTTTGACAGAATTATTAATTGAATATATATAAAATGGCGTTATACAGAAAAATAATGTGAATTTCAGTCGCTCTAAAAATTCGAGCACAGATGATAAAGAGTTGATATCTGTTCGATTGCTGATTAGAGGGAAGGTCCAAGGAGTATATTATAGATTTAATATGCAACAAGTCGCAATAAAAAATTCTGTTGTTGGATGGGTAAGAAATTTATCAGATGGAAAAGTCGAAGCTTTGCTTGAAGGAAACAAAGAAGATGTTAACCAAGTTATCGAGTGGAGTAAAATGGGTCCTGAGAATGCGAGGGTTGACGAAGTGAAAGTTGATTACGAACAATATGTGGGTAAATATAAGGATTTTATAATTAGATATGACGAGCCTTAAGAATAAATTTAATCTCAAACTAGATGAAAAATTCATGATACATCAGAATCATCCTTGAATTAGATTATTTGAGATGTTGCAATTTTATATTTTCAATCAGATAACGAAAAATAAATGAATTAAGATATAGTGGAGAATCGCTATGAAGGATTTGGTATTTAGATCTCTTGTGTTGACCTTTACTTGATGTTAGTATCGTACATGTTACTATTCCTGGATTCCATCCATTCAAATAAATTGCGTTTTGGCTGAAAGCAACTATAACTGAGTTTATTGAAAATTGCGTTTTGCAACTAGAAATAGATTATATATTTTTGAAGAAATTTCCTGATCAATCTTATCTTCGAGCTCTTTCCATTCTACTTTAATCCCTTTCCAACCAGATGTGTGCCATTTGCCTATGCATAATGACTGCTCAGCTATTTTTTCATTAAACGGGTAGGGGTTTACATATAGGCAAGGCGATCCATAGGCATTATCTCCTGGAGAGATGCCCACTCCAATCTGTTCATTGTTTTTCATCATAAACGATTCAACTGAGAAATCAAAACCGTCTGGCCACAAATGCACCTGAGTGAAACGGTCACTTAATTTCATTCTGAATAATTCAAGACTTTTGTTAGCCTTTGTTGCAAATGCAAGGTATTGGAATAAATCCTCACAACGCAATCTTGTCAAAGGAGCCGTCTGTGGCATTTCGAGACCGTATTTGGTAACAATTTCTTCTAATCTTTCAACAAAGTCATCATGAGTCAATTCGACAAGGTATCCTTGCTCATCATGAAAGTAAAGAAGCTGTCCAGTGAGTAAATTAATTTTTATTTCAGACATATTGTTTAATAAGCCAGTCGTTATCTCGTCATTCTTTAAAAAAGGGGCATTATGTCCATAGTGGGGTAACTCCTCTATCAATTGGGATTTTAGTTTAGATACTATTTTACAGACTTTCTGAAGTTCCTTGATTTTACCTAGGATACGAGCTTGATTCATTTATTTTCCTTTATCTAAATCGTGCGTTAAATGTTATGGTCCCTAGCGGCATACATGATTATTATGACTTACGAGTCTTCTGTGCCAACTCAATTCATTCCTTTAAGTTTCAAATTGAACGCTAAAAATAGATTATGATGTATTTGCCCTGCTTTATGAGCAACTTTAGCAATTTGACTTTTACCTCCTCGTCTTTTTGCTGGATCCTGATACTGTTTTGCCACATTGGCATGTGCTTACTTGAAAATATGTTGAGCGTGTTCGGCTAAAGAATCAATTTGTTTTTTTGTTCTCGCAGATAGTGCAGTATCGACCTTAGATTTTTTCTTACTCGGTCTCTCCTTTTTGGGCATCTATCATTAAGATACGCAAAATCCTATATACCTGGAACACATGTTTTGCATGGCATGTTTATTGCTAAAAGTAAGAGGGCATTAATGCAAACTTTTCTCATTGCATACTTGACGGGCTTTCTTTGGTTAAGAAGAAATCCTTTATCATTGATTTTTTCCGCAATAAGTCCTTTCTCTCTGTTATTTATTTTGTTTATTGTCAGCGATGGTAAATATTTGCCATTCTCTATTACAGGGAGTTTGGTTATGGCATTAGTTGGATATGGATTATCGCTAGGTCAAGATATCTCCTTTTACAAGAATGAATACAAGATTCAGGACGTCTTTGTTGCTTCTCCTGTTTCTCCAATTACTTACATGGTCGGATTGGCAATTTCCCAAATTCTATTCGGATTGCCTGCATTATTGGTATTGATCTCATTAGCTATTTTGTTTCTCTCGTCATCAATTTACATTCCGCTATTGCTAGTCACGACATTCCTTCTATGGGCTTCGATGTCATCTATGGGATTTTTTCTATCATCCCATATGCTACACATGCGCAACGTTTCGCAGTTAATTTCATTTGTTAACGTGATTCTCTCTATCTTACCGCCGGTTTTTTACAGTATTGAAAGATTGCCAGTCTTGTTTCAATATGTTTCTTACTTGGTCCCTACTACTCATGCATCCTTAATAATACAGAGTACCATGGGAATAGCTACACCAAAAGAGTGGTCAGTTGAACTAGGACTCTTAGTTCTAATAATTTATCTAATAGGTTTTGTGTTCTTAGCTAAAGTAAAGGCTTTGTGGCGTGAAAGTTGATTTTGCTAAACATTTATTGTGTCATATTTGCAACGTTGAATATCCTAATGATAAGACAAGATTGACGCCAAATACAGGGTAAGTTATGGTTACCGTACTATTCTCAAATATTTAACGATGTAGATTGATTCGACTATTTATAGAGTTGCCAGTGAGTTTGTTGTAAGAAATTGGAAGACAAGAACACCTGATAATTTCAGATCCACGGCAAAGTTTCCCAAGATTATTACACATGATAAAAGATCAAGAATGTAGAAAAGGAACTAACCTTATTCTATGAAACAATGGAACCTCTCAAAGATAAAATATTAGGATTACTTATTCAGTTACTACCTTCTTATGAACTGATTTCAAGAACTAGTAAATTTCCTTGGAAAGAGATCAATTGTAGTTACGTACAAAGTACTCCAAAAGGAAATACGTTCTGCAAAAACGTATTAGCACCACACGAAAAAATTATTCCCTAGATCTGAGAGACTTACTCCATCTGATCAAGTAGTCTCAAAGGAATCTCAATACCTGATCGAAGTAAACCATTCTTGGTATGAAAATTTTGATTTGGAGTATATTCGTATTTATGGGTTATTCCATGAGGTGATCCATGCAGTGGCATGAGCTTGCAAAATAAATAGCCAGTTATACCTAGATTAATAGCATCACCTCAGTATTCTATTAATGCTGATAACTGAAAATTCTGAAAATTTTTATAGATGTTTTTTATTTACTTTAATGTTGAGACCAACGAATACTCCTATTTCCGTATTTGCTCATGCAATCATTTTTCTGTTTTTTTTTACCCTGGGTCTTGTTTATTCTTCCTCAGCTTCAGAGGTGGCCTCACCAGGCCCAACAGAGGATATTGAGTCTGAGGACATTTCGGCATTGATTCAGTCCGCTGCGCAGCATGTTAATGAGACAGCAAAGGCAATAGAAAGCGGAAATTCTACTATGGCACTTGGACTTTTGGCTCAGATTCGTGCAGATTTAAACAATATAAATGGGAACGTAACAGATCTTATCTTCTCTGTTTCCGAGACACCGCCATAGATTAGAATTGATAACCAATCCTTAATGTTGTTTCCTAATGGGGAATCAGAGAGATAGAAATGGTTTTGACAGGGAATTTAATGAGAGGAGGAAGACCTAAAGACCATCGTATTGCGTGTCGAATGACAAGACCTATCTTAAATTCAATCTTAAATTCTGCGGATGAGATTTTGGTGGGAAAAATTTGATAGTTTGTTGAGCGTATTATTTTCGGCCTAAACACAATTTCCTCTTACCCCATGAGAATGGAGTTTCGGCCCATCAGTTTACCCATTATATTTTTTGTCGACTATTCCTCCATTCGCCCTCTTCCAATGTAGTATCCCAACAAAATTTTAATACTTATCCGGCCAACATTTACTAATGATTTCTAACACACATAGGTCAATAAAGTACCTCGGATTGATGATTGGTGCGGTTCACATTCTTGCAATCGGAACAGTTTATGCACAAACCAACCAAACGGCTCAAACAAGTCAAGATGTCACAGGACCAATCTTAGCCCAGGCCCTCAAGAGTCTGATGAATGCAAAGCAGGCTTACGATTCCGGTAACAAGACTGGTGCTCTGGATGAGGTTCATCAGACTATGTGGTATCTGCAAATGATAGGTTTACCAAAGAACTGTACAATTGATGAAAATCAAATGCTCCAATGTAACTTCCCTCGCTAAAAGGACTCCACAACATTCTGGCGGGCGGTTCTTAACCTGTCATTGTTATAGTGACGCTCAAGATCAGTCAGAAAATTTTTTATCATTCTTTTATGTTAAGTTAAATTACGGCATTGATAGAGGGGAGGGTTGGATGTTCTTGTTAATCATCTTATCCAGTCCTCCCATCAGAAATAGTTGTAAAGAATGTTTGAAAACACTTTTGTTTGACATGAGTAACCGGTGCGGTTTCGTTCGCATGACTAAATCTTATATTTTTGATTGCGGTGTAATGTCAATAGGTGGACAGATGAAGGGATGATCTCGACTCAGACAATGATTTTGTGGGTATTAGCAATTGGTTTGATGGGAGCTTGGATATTGAAACGCTATGCGAAACGAAAACGCAGGGCAATGATCGAGAGCGAAAGGAAATGTTGGACAGATTTAAAGTGAACTATTTTTCCTTACCATTTGAGTATTTGATACCAGAATAATGTAGAGACGATTCCAACTATGATGATGGCGGCACAACCACCTATAATCAATAACGTTCCGCTTCTCATTAGTACATAGAATTGGAAGTTACTATAAATACTTTATACGGATCCAGATTGTTGACAATGCCTCCTAGTTTTAATAATCAAATTAATCTTCTATTATCTGAACTATATTTACTTGTCTTAACTCGCTTAATATCTTCATCTTTTTCTACAGGGCTTATTTATGTCAGTATATGTCAGTAAATTTCTATCATTTTCTCAGTCTTCTTCATTTTCCTCTGAATCTTCTCCTCCTTCTCCTGACACATCAATATCTACAAATTCTGGTCTATCTAGCGGAGAATTTTGGCCTTCCTGGCAATTAGCTACAAAATTTTCTACGCTTACTGTGCAGACTCTGTATGGTTCTCCATCATCTACCCTCAAATTTGGAAATGTGATTGTATAACTCACTTTATCCTCACTTTCGCTTTCGGGGTTTTCGGCGTTGAGCATTTTGATCTTCGTCTCATCTTTAACGTTAACTAGTGTGGTAATGTCTTTTGTTGCATTTGTTATTCCAAACAGACTGACAACCACCTTAAATACATCCTTCCCTACTCCTGATTCTGCTGTAACCTTAGGTAATATACTTGCACTTGTGAAAACTATTGAGATTATTAAACTTGTAATAATCATCGAGTTCATAAAATAATTTCTTTTCAACAATATAGTAATGCTATCAACGCTCTTAAATATTTCCCAAAGAAATTCGTAATTATTATAGCCAAAAAAAAGTTATGAAAATCCAAGTACTCTTAATTATCTCCGGCATAAACTGTTACCTTGTAAATATCTTTTATTCTTTCAAGATTTCCAACTCTTAATCTCCTTACAGCACCCGCTGTTATACCTGCAGACGCTAAAATTAAATAGACGGTTCTAATTCGTTGTTCACTAAAATTAAGAATCTTTTAAATTTCCTCATGTGTATAGCATCTATCACTTCCTTCAAATTGATTATCTGTTTTCTCACTATCGACAAACTTTTGACTTTTTTCCAATTTAATATTACATCGTTCATTTCACACACATGTTTTATTGTAGAGAAAATCAGATTTTTGCACTGCTTTGAGTTCTTGATTAGCAAGGAATTATATCACAAGATCCGAAATATGCTGTGCTGGTAGTCTCAGAAAAGATATTAGGTCAAGTTTCCAATAGTTCAAAAATTTCAGCAGACACAATTGATATGGTTCTCTTGTTGATTTCGAATGCAGTAAATTTATGAAATTAAAAATAAGGCCTGACTGTCTTCGGCTAACTGCATCATCGTTAAGATATTTATCAATAACTTGTTATTAAATTAGAGATATGTACAATTTAATATGAATTAATTTGTAATTTTACAAAAGGATAAATCTAGTTAGAGTAAGTTTGATAAATCATGGCCACGGAGGAGCTGTTCATCAGCGTAGTTATCATTTTGGTAGCTACCCGATTACTAGGTGAGTTTTCCCAAAGACTTCGTATGCCTCCACTAGTCGGCGAGCTTGCTGCAGGAATAATGATTGGCCCTTATGTTTTAAAACTGGTAACTCCTAGTGACGACTTGAATGTTATCTCAGACTTGGCTGTTTTCTTTCTCATGCTATTAGCAGGATTACAGATGGACCCTAGAGAAATAAGAAAAGCCGGACTCCGTGCAGGAGTTTTGTCAGCCATAGCATTTTCAATACCTTACGTAGGCGGCTTTGCAGTAGCCTCTCTCTTTGGCCTCGGTTTAGTCCAATCTATGTTCGTTGGATTGTTATTATCAATAACTGCTGTTCCAGTCACCACAATTGTTCTGATGCAATTCGGAATATTGGAAACTAAGCTTGGTAATACTATTATTACTGCAGCTGTAATCAACGATATTTTTTCCCTTGTACTCTTATCAATTGTGTTATCCCTGAATGAAGCCAGTGGCGCTCCAGTGAATATTATGGAGCAGACCATAAATACTATAATTAAGATTTCGCTATTTATTGGCGCAATATTTCTTGTCGATATATTATTTAGAAAAGCGAACGTCTGGTTTCAACGTCGAGGCGCTTACTTTTTTGAAAAACTGCAAACAAAGGAAGCAGCCTTTGGCATATTATTAATTTCCACAATTCTGGTATCTGTTATTGCGCAGGTGGTAATTGGTTTGCATTTTATAATAGGTACTTTTTTTTCAGGACTGATAGTATACAAAGAAATTATCAGAAAAGAAAATTTTGAACGAGTTTATGGGATAATTTCTGCAATAACATTCGGATTCTTTGCTCCCATATTCTTTGCCGTAATAGGAATCAATATCAATATGGATTCGATTGTCAACAATCTTCCATTTTTTATTGTTCTGGCAATAGTAGCTGTCGTCACTAAAGTAGGTGGAGGTTATATTGGTTCAAGGTTAATTAAATTCTCAAGGGAAGAAAGTTTAGCCATTGCTTTTATTATGAACGGAAGGGGAATGGTTGAATTAGTAATAGCAGCTATAGGGTTTTCTTCCGGCATTATTGATTCAACTATTTTCTCCATTACAGTAACAATTGGCTGGATGACAACAATCATGGCGCCAATATTATCAAGACCCTACGTGATGAAAATTAAATCTCAAGCGATAAACAAGCCCGATTCATAATTTTGAACATTATTTGCTGCTACTATCGTCAGACAGACCTATCCATCCGTATCCTTTAATTTCCAGTTCTTCGGATAGCTCCTTTCCTCCAGATTTTATAATCTGTCCTTTTGACATGACATGTACTTTATCAAGTTTTGACAAATACCTTAGAATTCTTGCATAGTGTGTGATAATCAATACTCCTGCCCCAGTCGATATTAGCATGTTTATGGCCTGTGCGACTGCTTTTATTGCATCAATATCCAATCCAGAATCAGGTTCGTCAAGTATAGCAATTATTGGTTTGAGCACAAGCATCTGCATAACTTCAGATCTTTTTTTCTCTCCTCCAGAAAAACCTTCATTCAAATATCTGCTTAAAAAAGTTGTTTGAAGACCAACATTATCTAGATTCTTTTTCAGATATTCATGAAATTCCTTTACCGTCAAAAATACCTCTCTATTTTCCTGTTTTCCACTTAAACTTTTATTCAGTATATTGTATGCGTTCCTCAAAAAATGACTATATCCTACTCCTGGAATTTCTGTGGGATACTGAAAACCTAAGAATAGGCCCTTTTTAGCTCTTTCCTCAGCAGTCAACTTAAGTATGTTCTCGCCTTCAACCAGAATACTTCCGGACGTAACAGAATACTTAGGATGACCCATTATTACATTTGCTAAAGTGCTTTTACCAGAGCCGTTTGGACCCATTATAGCGTGAACCTGACCTCTGTCTATTCCAAAGCAGAGACCATTAAGAATTTCTTTACCATTTATGTTTGCCGACAGATTATGTATCTCTAAAAAAACCACAATTCTTCTGTTTTCCAAACATAATATAAATATTGAGATACTTTGTTCAAAATTTAAATTGTTCATCTTATATTTTATACCAATTTGTCAAGGGGCTTGTTCATAGGTAGGTTTCAACCATTCCATTTGGGCCATATTGCAGCAATCAAATTTGCCTTCACACATGTAGACGAACTAGTAATTGTCATTGGTAGTTCTCAGGCAAGTTATGAGCCGGAGAATCCATTTACTGCTGGAGAAAGATTACCTATGATAAAAGATTCACTGAATGCTGATCCCAAAATAGATTACAAAAAAACTCTAATAATTCCAATTCCTGATACAAATGTCCATTCAACATGGACTCATAATGTTGATATGTTAGTACCTCAATATGATGCTGTTTTTACAAATAATAAATTTACAGGTTACCTTTTTATTCAGAGAAATATCACTGTAATAGAACCAAAACTACTAAATCGAAATGATCTTTCAGGAACCGAAATTAGGAGGAGAATGGTGAAAAATATTAAGTGGGACTATCTTGTTACTGAACAGACATTAAAGGTAATCGAAAGAATTAATGGAGTAGAACGTGTGAAAAAAATATCAAATCTATCACATCACCATAAAATCTGAAATTCTAAACGCATAACAATTTTTTGAATTGGTCATTAGACAGACACAGGGTGTAATCATAGCTGATGCGAGTAAGAAAGTACCAGGCTTACCACCTTATAGTACCATTAGCAGACGTATAAACAGGTTGGAGATCAAGATCGATGAAAAATTATGTTCGATAGAATCAAACACCTGTTTTTAGAAAGTCCTTAGAATTTGATACAAGAGAAACAGTTGCGCCTAGACTATAGGCTTAAGTATTATCTTACATTTTATCGATTATGGTTCTAGGGTCACGTGAATTTGTATTCATTACTCTGTCTATGTTAACTGTGACAGTCATTATTACAGCCCAAGTTGCTCTCGGCACCAGCGCAAGCAACACTTTCGATCGGACCCTGACCGGTAATGACGGTCAGGAACAGTCATCAGCCCTTAAAGAGATGAATTTCTCTGAGACTAGCGAGGCGTACAGCCATGAAGGAATCTTGGAAACGACAATTATCATTGATGAGCATGAAGGTATGGTTGGAAATGAATCAGTCAAAGCGATAACCTATAACGGCTCGCTCAATGGACCAACACTACACATCAAGCCTGGAGAACGGATGGTCGCATACTATGTCAACAAGCTCGATCAACCTACTAGCATACACTTTCACGGGTTACATGTGTCACCATTAGGTAGCTCAGACAATATCTTTCGTGTAATTGGACCAGGAGAAACTGCAAAGTATGTGCTCGATATTCCGATCGATCATGCAAGAGGAACTTTTTGGTATCATTCGCACCTGCATGGTCTTGCTACTGATCAAGTGGCTGGCGGGTTGTCTGGTGTGCTCGTGATTGAAGGCTTAGAGGACTTGCTACCTGATGGGTTGCAGAATATCACTCAGCAGACGTTTATCATGAGAGGTTTTCCATGGCATTATTGGCACCTTAACTATACTACGCCAACATATCAGACTATCAATGGAGAGATCAATCCTGTTGTAAGTATTTCGCCAGGCGAGACTCAACTATGGCGATTTGCGAATATTGATCCCGGAACGTTTTACAATATAACATTACCAGGTCATACCTTCCGTGTCATCGAACAAGATGGTAGCCCTGTCTGGGACGTCTCGGATACAAATTACCTTGTGCTTGCCGCTGGTAAGCGATTCTCCGTGCTGGTTACTGGCGGAGAAAATGGAACTTATCCTCTTAAAATGCTCCCGTACAGGGGTGGTGTTACGCACCCATATCCTGAGGTAACCCTAGCAACGATAAACGTCCAAGGCAATGCTGGAGCTGAGGCAGCGGAAGTCAATGCATCGAGTCTAGTACCAAGGCAAGACCTAGGAGATCAAGGGGTCCACGAAATACGTGAGTTAGTCTACTCTGCGTCCGACTCCAACACAACAATGAACCGCTTTGGCGAACAGGGAACTAACATGATCAATGGCAAGGTTTTTGATCATAACCGGGTCGACCAAACAGTGAACCTAGGCGCCCTAGAGGAATGGCACATTAAAAATATCGATGACGATGATCATACATTTCACATTCACATCAATGACTTCCAGGTAATGTCGGTAAATAATCAAACTTATGAGGCACATGGCTTGCAGGACACAGTGGCCCTTCCGGCGAATGGTCAAGTGGTAGTCCGTATCCCATTTGAGGATTTCGTTGGAAGATTCGTCTTTCATTGTCACATTCTTCCACACGAGGATACTGGTATGATGGGTACCGTTGAGGTGGTCGATCCATTCACACCACCATTCAATTGATACCACTATACATACCCCGTGAGGTCAGATATTGATAAATAACTGAAAAACATGAACAAAATAATTGAAGGTGCATTCCTTATCAAAGAGAGAAATACATGACATCACAGACCAGGTTAATAAAACTTGGCCAACAAATTCCATCTCTGCTGTTAAGAATCTGCAGGCCTACGTAATAGATGTAAATAAACGGCTTCTTGTGGGAAACAACTTAATAGCAATACAATTGGCACCTGATCTGATCATTCCACATCTGACGCAGCATGAACTATTGAATCACTTTGCATCAGTACAAGTCGACATGAATGCAGTGAAATTTGTATGTAATGGCGCCAATATCATGAGGCCTGGCATCACTGATTTTACCACATTCAAGGAATCTGAAATAGTTTTGGTAAAAGATCAAACGCACAAAAAAGAACTTGCCGTATGTATCTCTCTGGTTGATGATGTGAATGCAAGAAAAATGGAGAAGGGTGTTGTATTGAACAATATACATTATATTGGGGATATCTACTGGGAAATGAAAAAAACAATCCGGACCTGATGATTTTGACGATATCAAACAAATGGTAATTTTAAAAATTGATATTTTAAATTATAGATTCATAGATTCCTGTTCAATTCCGTTTTTGGTTATCGCCAATATATCAATACCATCTCCACTTGCTGAGTCTCTTTGTACTGATGATTTAATTGCCTTAATAGCAAGTTTCTTGGATGCATCTTCTGTCATATTTTTCTTATACTCAGAATCTATTAGTCCCAGCGCTAATTCTGCACCAGTGCCCACTACCGCGTAATTGTCAGGGAGAAGTGAACCTAACGGATCTAGAGTATATATTTCAGGCACCGTGTGCACTCCTCCAACAATCACTTGTGTCAGTAAAGGGAAGTACCTTCTTTCAAACATAATGACTGACATTAATTTGGCAACAGAATTGGTAGCCATATCTCTCCTGGTTTCTAATTTTCTAATTTTTGCGAGTGCCTCTACCTGTCTTGTCAAAACGTGCATATCAGCCACCATTCCTGCACACGCACTAGCAACATGATCCGTTATTGGGAATATTTTCCTCGTATTTTTATTTACTACAAAATTTCCATATGAAATACGCTTGTCAGCTGCAAGAATAATACCATCTTGATAAGTTAAGCCTATAGCAGTAGCACCAGGCATAAATTGAAAGGCCATATGATTTGATAGTAGTGAATGTAGTTAGATTTAGTCGTTTCGTCGGTTTCTTAAACTATGTAAGTTTCAAAAAGTCAGGGCACTTTAGATAAGAATGTGTCATGAATCCTTATTGCCTCCGAAACTAGCCTGTTCTGCAATTCTAATGCTTCCTTTCCTTCGGGATGCCTTGACTCAGCCACAGCTTGGGCTACTATATTCATAATATGTCTTAAAAGGAACTCATCACCCCTTGATGATTCCGCCTTATACGTTGGATTTGCCTTGTTTACAAATACTACATTTTCGTTTATGAAGCTATATCTGGAATCAGATTCATCCTCGTAAGGGATGATCTTGTATCCAATTTTTTTCAATGCAAATGTTTTCTTAATCAGTGGCTTTCTTATCTGAGTTGTAACTGTTACATTTTCGTAAATTTTATTGTCTATATTTTGTCCACTGTCCAGATAATTAGGCAAAATAGTATTATAAGTTCCCGCAGCCTGTTCAATTCCTTCTTTTTCACTTATAATATCTCTAGATCTTTTGATTTCATTCCTAGAAATGTCTTTGTATTCATCGTCTATTGATTTATCAAACAGATTATCTTCCGCAGGTATAGACGCTGTTTTATTACTGGGTTTTGATACTATTTTCTTGGTTTCGGTTTCTACTATCTCATATCCTGCTATCTCTTCAGATGGCTCAAGCGTTTCGATTACTGCCTGACCTAGAACTTTATCTATTTGTTTGTAAATTTTTGATTCTTCGCGAGTGACAAGAACGTCTTCATAGAGCGTTAGGCTGGGTATGACCGTATCAATTATGAACTTTTTCATTAGGCTTGAAAATGTCTCAAATTCTTTATCTTCTATTATCGCAGATTTATCAGCGAATCTGGAAGTCAACGAGTCGCATCTTACAAATCCTGTTACCCTGGGTATCTTGGTATCAAAACCAAATAACGTCCTCATAACTATATGACCACCTACCATAACTGCAATTCCTCTCTCATCTTCAGTTAAAGGTCTACGAGCTACAGTTATTTCACCAACTATGTTCCCCTTGTCTAGACTTAATGGTATTTTGTGGCCCTGTATCTCAGGAACCTTTATCAATTCAGCATCAGTAGAGTTCCATTCTTTAAAACTGGATGACTTTTTGATGTATACCTCAAAAAGAGGATGCCTGAGTACTGCCAATTTTCTAATCTCCTTTATCAATCTTAATTCATCCACAAGCGACTTGGCGTCACTGACTATTATCTCAGTTCCATCTCTTGATAAGCGCGGTTCCCTAATTTCACGTAAATTAGATTTACCTGTAAATAATGCATCAAGCGATTTTGTATCGATTAAAAATGCTTTGTGGTAGTTACCCTTTCGAGTTCTAATTTTCATCTTTTCAAATGACGTAAGAAACGAAAGTCTGCCAGTCCCATACCTACCTGTCCTTACCCTTTTTAATTTGGGTGAAATAGAATCAATTTTCTTATGGGGCGACCCAAGTAGCAAGAACTTTTGAATCTCGCTTTCATCCATTCCTGCATTATCTTCAATCGAAATGGAATAATCATTAAGAATAGTTATCAGAACCCTTGTAGCATCTTCATCAAAGGCATTTTCAATCAGTTCCTTAATTACGTCAGCGGGAGAAACCCATGTTTTTGTAGCAAATTCTCTAAAGAAGGATGGATGAACTTTTAAAGCAACTGTCATGATTAGTATGTTTTAACCTCTCACCTTTATTTATTACTCGCTTGTATTTTTTATATTCTCATAAAACTGTTTTTAATGTTTCAAATACAAATTATCTAAAAAGCTGACAAAATACTTTGAAACAATATATCATGACATGCAAAATAAGCTCTTCTAATAGTTAAACATACTATTTCCAGATGGCAGAAATTCAGTGATGCCAAGTATCAAATGAGGTTTGGATGCAGCGGGTGTAGTTGTCAACCATATCAGCACTGCAGGTACTGCAGCACATGCAATTATTGTCAAAATAATAAGCCAGACCGCAGTCATTTTTTCAGCCATAGGATACGGATTTAGGAGTAGATATATAAATTTTCAAAATAATTCATTCGCTTAAATAGGATTATAAGTCGCCACATAGGCTTCACATTCTTGCTGAATGAAATTATTAGAATACCAGGGTAAAGAATTATTTGCAGAGTACGATATAGCTATTCCAAAATCATATCTTGCCAAAAACCAAATTGAATTAAGTCAAATTGCAGACAAACTCAAATTTCCTGTTGTGCTTAAATCACAGTTAACAGTTGGCGGAAGAGGTAAGGCTGGCGCTATATTGAAATGCACGAAAAAGCAAGAGCTTGAATCAAAGTTGACGGAGTTATTAAATAAAGAAGTAAAGGGAGAACGCCCAAAAGTAATCTTAATTGAAGAGGCTGTAGATATAGATAAAGAACTTTACCTTTCATTGTTCCTAAACAGAGGAAAAAGGACTTATTCATTAATTTCATCTCCTGAGGGCGGAATGGATATTGAAAGTGTTGAAAATAAAGTAATTCAGGACATTTCTATTACTGGGTTAACACAATCAATTACAGAAAGCATCGCGAAAACTTTAGGCTTAAGCGGCGTAACTGCAGAGTCATTTTCAAATATAGTCATAAAGCTGGCGAAACTCGTTAGAGAAAAGGAGGCTGAGTTGGCAGAAATAAATCCTCTAGCCATAATAAAAGATGGAAGTTGTCTAGCACTGGATGCAAAAATTATCATTGATGATAATTCAATATTCCGACATCCAGAGTTAAGAAAATATATCCAAATTTCTGAGTTGCAGGAACAAGCGGAAAAAAGTGGTTTCTCTTTCGTAGAATTAGATGGAAACATTGCAATAATAGGTAATGGTGCTGGTCTTGTCATGTCAACATTGGATATTGTTAATGATGCCGGTGGAAAAGCAGGTGCCTTTTTGGATTTTGGTGGAAGGGCTACTACTGAAACAATTTACAAAGCATTAGAGGTCATAAGCAAATTATCTAAAGTCAAGGCCATTTTGGTAAATTTGTTCGGTGGTATTGTTAGAACTGACTTGGTAGCTCAAGCTATCCTCGATGCATACAGGGTAGGTATGATTAGTGTTCCAATTTATGCTAGAATTTCAGGCGCGGAATCAGATAAATCTAAACAAATGCTTTCTAACAGTAATGCAAAACTATATGATACAGTAGAAGAAGCAATTGCATCATTAGTCCAATTTATAGGATCGAACAAATAATTGTCTGAAAAATTTGATATTTTTGATATTCTGGTAGGTAAACCCGAAGATCCTGACTATGGTAATAAGCCTGTGATAATTCAGGGAATAACAGGAAATTTTGGTTCTGTTCATACTAGATTGATGAGAGAATACGGAACAAACATCGTGGCAGGTGTAACTCCCAATAAGGGTGGTCAGTCATTTGAAGGAATACCTGTCTTTGATTCCGTTAAGGATGCAAGCATGAATTTTAATGTAAAGATATCCGGAATATTTGTTCCTGCCCAGTTCTTTCTTTCTGCAATAAAAGATGCAGTGAACAATGGAATAAAATTACTTGTAGCAATTCCAGAACACGTTCCAGTACGTGATGCAATGGAAGCTTTAGAGTATGCACAGACCAATGGGGCAAGAATAATCGGACCAAATACTCCTGGAGTAATTGTACCATCAGTAAATAAAATCGGAATAATGCCTTCTCAACCATTTAAGAAGGGAAATACTGCAGTGTTCTCTAGGAGCGGAACTCTAATGTATGAAGTTTCGTTTCATTTGTCAAAGGCAGGAATAGGACAAAGAATAGCTCTAGGAATAGGCGGAGATCCAATTAATGGCACTAATTTGATAGAAGCTTTTGATCTCATAACTGATCGAAATGAGGTAGAATCAGTTGTGGTAGTTGGGGAAATAGGAGGCGATGCTGAGGAATCCCTTGTTAAATATATCGAAAAAACAGGCTTCAATAAACCTGTTGTGGCATACGTTGCGGGCAGATCTGCGCCAAAGGAAAAAAGAATGGGACACGCGGGGGCAATTGTTTATGGGAATTATGGTTCGGCAGAATCCAAAATTTCCAGTTTCTCAAGAGTGAATATTTCTGTTGCAAAAAGACCTGTCGAAATTCCAAATATTTTGTTGAAACTGATGAAATGAATAAATGTCAATCAGATCTTGCTTACTTGCATGCTGTTTTTTCCCCACTTCAGATATAATGATCTTTACTCAAGTAACAATAATAACATTATTTTATAATCGACTTTAATGGGATAAATTTGTATAGATAAATCGAAATTATTCGGACAATTATGAATTATTTGGAACACTTACTATAATCAATGCCAAATATACTAATATGATACTTCAGCTTCTATTAACAATATCCAAAAGTGAGTATAAATTGGATTTCAGCTATATGGCACAGAACTTGGTTCAACTTAAGAATGAATATCTTGATCAATTTCATTCATACAATCATATTAGGGAATTTATCCCAATTCCAAATTACCAAAGCCTTTTTGACAAGACACTTTTGGAAAAACTTCATACTTTCTTTAAGTATAATAAAATATATCATAAAGAACAAAGTCTCGCGCTTTCTAATATCCCGTGCATATCCTATGAAGGAGATATTAATCAATTTTGGCTGAGTTCCAAAAAATATGATACTAGTTATCAACCATTTCTTCCAACATGGGGACTTTCAGCTCTTGTAATGATTCTTGTTACAAAAGATCTGGGGTTCGAAAATATCATAGATATCGGATCAGGCGATGGAAGATTGATTTTTTGTGGTAGCATACTCGGTCTTAATTCTGTAGGAGTAGAGATTGACAAAGATCTATGTGACCTACAAAATGAAATATCTATTTCTAGTAAAGTAAAATATGAAGTAATTAACGGAGATTCGAATTCCATAGACTATTCGCAATTCAAACTCGAAAATACCATGGTCTTCATTTCTGCCCTACCTGAATTAGGAGAAATGTTATCATATAGCATAATAAATCAATTTAAAAAGTATAGAGAGATATTGCATAACGTAGGTATTACCTTAATGGGAAGTCATACCCACAGACGATATTCGCGAGATAAATCCATGTGCGGATGGGGAAAATTCATGGATGATTCTGGATTGAAAATAGAAGAATGTGTAAGTCTACCGAGTTCTTGGACGCTTGATGAAAAAACAGAAACACCATATTTGTTTACGCTTTTCAAATATTAATTGCCTAAACTCAGAACTATCGACACAAATAGACATTTGATTTCATCATTTTTATGGTTATGATAGAACAATTTGATTTGAGCGTAAGTACGTTGGTCATGTTATCCACAGAACAATATTAGAGCTCTAACAGCATACTATCTCATTCTTATACAATAACCTATTTTGGTATGTGGCACGTAAAGACTATATAATGAAGGGATTTGGTGAGTGAACTGTTAAGATGCATGGTATATCTTAAGAATGAGAGATACCTTCCAAAAGACGCAACTTCGATCCTTTCTTTATCTAGAAATATTTTTCAAGATGACAAAATTATCATTAGGGATGTTAGGGTTGCAAGTCACTTTCTTGAACTTGATATAAGCATACCTGCATCCTCAGAAATAGAAAAAATAAAATCCAAATTTTCACAGATAGCCACAATTATAGAAATTGACAGAATTATTGAAAAGGAGCTTGATAAAAAAGAATCTATAAAATTAGCTCGTGAACTTTTCAACAATGAAAAATATTGGAAAACGCATGAAGTGCTTGAGGGTACATGGAAACATACCCGGGGTGGCGAAAGAGACTTGTTGAATGGTATTATTCTTGTTGCTGCTGCTTTAGTACATTACCAAAAAGATGAACTAGAAATTTGTATTTCCATTATGAAGCGAGCACTGGTCAAATTGAATAACTCGAATGGCAAATATCACGATGTAGATGTTGATTCCTTAAAAAGAGAAGTTACTAAAATGGTTAAATCAAGTAAGGTTTCAAACATTAGAATTTAAGATAAAAGCGTAAAGCGCAATTATCAAAAGATCAAGATTGAAACACTTCAGAATGATAACCTAGTTCATTGAGTTTGTCTATTTCTTCTCAATCTCATTATGTAAGCGGCTATAACTAATCCAATGAGAATGGAAACCAGTATGAAAAAAGTACCCTCATCCCTTACTGATCCCTCTGGTAAAATAGCAAACAATTTAGAGGAAAGATGACCTATCATTTTGAATCATTGATACAGAACTAGGTCGTGAAATTAAAGATTTCTTGGCGATTTGTAAATAATAATAATAGGTTCTGTTTTATTATTTTGCATATTGGTTAAGAATGAAACCTCTGCTCAAAAAAGACTAAAGGTTGGACTTGAAATCCATCAACAATTAGATTCAAAAAATAAACTATTTTGCAATTGCAAAATAACTGATTATACTGAATTTGATTTTACTTTTAAAAGGAACCTGCGTCCGACTCAAAGTGAGATGGGGTCTTATGATCAAGCTGCTCTTTTCGAATCAAAGAAAATTAAGACAGTAAAATATCAATCCTCTAAAAATTCAAACTGCTTGATAGAATCAGATGAGGAACCTCCCCAAATGGTAAACAGGGAGGCGCTAGAGACAGTATTAACAATATCTCTGGCGCTTCATTGTACCATTGAAGATGAATTACATGTAATGCGAAAGATAGTAATAGACGGTTCAAATACCACTGGATTTCAAAGAACAATACTAGTTGGCAGAAACGGTTTTTTGGATGTTGATGGCGTTAGAGTAGATGTCCAGAGTATATGCTTAGAAGAGGACGCCGCTAGAATAATCAACGAACAAGATAGAAATGATGAAGAAGGGATCAAGATTTATTCTCTGGATAGACTAGGCATACCTCTTATCGAAATTGCCCTCGCGCCTATTTCCAATTCTCCAACATTCGTAACAAATGTAGCTCAAACTGTGGGTCGGCTACTAAGATCTACAAAAAAAGTGACAAGAGGACTTGGAAGCATAAGACAAGATGTTAACATCTCAGTGGATGATGGGCCCATAGTAGAAGTTAAAGGGGTTCAACAACTATCACAACTTGCTCTTGTTATTGAATTCGAAACAAAAAGACAGGATGGGTTAAATCAAATCGCAAAGGCATTAAAGAAACGTAACATCGATGAATCAAGATTCATGGACAATATTACAGATGTTACTGATTTATTAAAAAGATCGTCCTCAAACGTAGTAAAGAAAATCCTCACCGATGATTCTAGGTTCATGGCGTTCGTTTTACGAGGCTTTAGAGGTATATTATCTTTTGAACCATATCAAGGAATTAGGTTGGGAAGAGAGTTGGGGCACCTCGCAAAATCCTATGGAATAGGCGGAATATTTCACTCCGATGAATTACCAAACTATGGAATTAGTAGTGAGGATGTGCAATCAATAAAATCTGTTCTAAAAATGGACGAGAATGACGCTTTTATACTAATTGGTGGATCAACAATATTACTCGATACAGTACTTTTTGAATTATTCAATAGAATCAAAACATCATTTTCAGGCGTAGTTCCTGAAACACGTTCTGTAAGATTGGATGGTGTTACGGCATTTAGTAGACCCAGACCTGGGTCATCAAGGATGTATCCTGAAACAGATATCCCATACATTTCAATAGATGATGACAGGTTAAATGAATTATCCAAGAACATTCCTCAACCATGGAACGTAGTCCTAGATCAAATTTGCAGGAAATACGGTATTAACAAGACATTAGCAGAAAATATATTTGATTCTCGATATTTTTCTCTTTTTGAAAAAGCAGTTTCACATACCTCAATTAGCCCGTCTTTCATTATATCTAAACTTACGGAGGATTTAGTTAGTTTGGAGAGGGAAGGATATGATACTTCAATTCTCACTGACGACGTATTATTTTATCTGTTTATGCAACTAAATAATTCTAGAATATCTAAAGAATCTATTCCAATAATAGTTGAAAAGCTCTTGAAAAAAGAAGTTAATGATGTAGATGAAATAATTAGCTCTTTTGGAACTGATAGCGTAACTGAAGAGTATGTGGATAAGACTATAAGCAAGATAATAGATGAGAACGAAACCGTAATTTCTCAGAAAGGATTGGATGCGGTTGGACTTTTGATGGGCAGGTGTATGGCAACTCTACGAGGAAAGATTGATGGTGAGAAGGTTAATAAAAAACTCATGACGAAATTGATTGAACACATTCAAAGATCTAAAGGAAAGAACATCAAACAAATTTGAAATCCTGTACTAATAACTGAATATTCAGGGCAGAAAATGTATTCTAGTCTAAATCTTGAAGTTTTACACAATTTTATTTGATGCCAACAGTACTTCAAATTATTCGATGATTCATTGTCAGAACAATCTAAATAAGCTCATGTTCTGTCTTTCCTGGCATGGAATTAATTCAATTTTAAGATGCCTGTTTGTATCTTGCTCTTATTGTTAATCTTTCAAAGAATTCTGAGACTATCCAAAAAATACATGTAGCAATACCTATAAGTAAAATAATCACCCCTATCAAAATTGTGTGAATTTCAATTTTTGGATTTCTGTTACTATCAAAAAGGACCGAACTTCCAAACATGCTATTTGTGTAAATGTCCTCATTATTCATACTACTTAAAACTGCTGAATAATTTCCACTTATTGGTGGAATGATTGTAATAAATGACGGTTTTGAAGAATTCTGATCAAACAATAATGTTCCCTTTGGGTCTAAAATTCTTACATTAAGTAAGTCGGAAGAATTCTGTGGGTTAATGGATAAAGATATGTTTTTTCCTTTTTGTACATCTTGCAGCATTAAGATGGTCTTACTTTCATTAGTTATTTCTCCCCTAAACACAGTGCTTGTGGAGTAAAGAGGGTCTGGGACATGTATCGAAGAAATAGAGATTATCGTCACCCCAATCAATAAAGATATCAATCCTATAGCTAAAATAATCCCCTTCATTAATGATCACCTATCATGACTAGCATCCTATTACTTACCCTCGTTTAACGAATTACAAGTATGTATTTTTAAGATTTAACTATATTGCCAAATAATAGTTTTAGGGTTAAAGTTAAACTGTTATATTTAGAGTAAGCGCAATTCATAATATATATATAAACTAAATTTCGATATATCTGCCATGAGTGGTTTTACGCACACTAAATCTATCTTATTTGGTTTAACGTTTGTGTTGATTATTCTCATGACCAATGGAGGAGCAATTACTGTGTTTGGTCAGTCATCTGCTGACGACAGTCCCTTGGTGGGTGTTGTAATGAAGGGTGGAGATGTAAGTCAAAAACAAGTCAGGGAGAATACCTCATCAGCTCCTGCGAATTATTATGATGAAAGCTTCAAGATGATAAAAGATGCTGGACTAAATCATGCAAGATTCTTATTTTATTGGGAAGCTTATGAGAAAAATCCACAAGCATTCATGGATGAGTTAGAACAAGTAGCAAATGCCGCAGATAAGTATGGCATTAAAGTTATTTATGATAATCATCAGTGGCATACCTCTTCGTGGCTTGAAAAGAGGGGAACAGGTTTTCCAGCGTCCCTTTTCGAGAATAATTCACAACAATATCCAAAGGATAGTGGAGGTAAAGAGGGAGAAGAGGCAGCAAAACTGTGGTGGACTAATTTTTGGGATGGATCTATAAAGGATGGCCAAGGAAGAGATGCATGGACTTTGTTGGCTGACTTTTATAAAAAGGTAGTTACCCAGATGGATACCCATCCCAGTACCTTCGGATATGAAATTCTGAGCGAACCTCATGTAGAGAGTTCAGATCAATGGGAAAAAATTGGAAATTTCAATTCATTCATGACTGATGAATTACGATCACTAACTGATAAAACAATTGTTTACAGTATGAATGTTCCCGTAGACGTTGATGGACCTATTCAATTAACGCCAGAAAATCTTGCCAAGATGGCTCCTACAGATAAAGAAAATGTATGGTTTAAAATAAGCGTCTATGGAGTTCCAGACAGAGATCAATACCAAGAACAAAGATTTGACCTTTTCTTAAAAACTCGTGAACTGACAGGTATTCCACTATATGTAGGTGAATGGAACAATGTGGTAAGGACTCAAGTTAACGGAGTATTTACTCTTGACCCTGAAAAGAGTGGTCTAACCCAAGATATTTCGGATGCCATGCTACAAGCATTTAAAAACCAAAATGTAAGCGGCTCTGCTTACTGGAAATGGGATTACAAGGATGCACCTACTGCCAGCTTCAATTTAGTATTATTTAATGGAACCTCAACGCCAGCAGCTCAAAATGGAACCTCAACGCCAACAGCTCAAACTGGAACCATAACGCCAACAGAATATTACACATTTCTGAAGAATTCGGCAGCTAAAGTATACCCTGATCTTACTGCCGATAACCAAGTTATGAGTACTGATCAGAATCAAAGTCAAAATCAATAGTCTCAGATCCTAATAGCGACACAAACACGTCGTCTAGTGTAATAGGAGATACCTTGAAGAAAAAATTTTTCTTTTTTGCAATTGCTGATAATTCCTGAATGTTGGATTCAAAAGTGAATAATTTCAGTATATCTGTTCCAGTATCAATTACAGTGCCATATGATTTTAGAACCTCGCCATCAACACCAGATTTTGGAATCTCTAATTTAATATTTTCTTTAATATTCTTCCTGATGTCTGAAAGCGTTCCTTGTGAGATAACGACTCCCTTATCTATGATGACTATATCATCGGACAATACTTCTGCCTCATCCATATAATGTGTTGTAAGCAGGATAGTTGTTCCACTCTCCTTCTTTTCCTTGATTGCTTTCCAAATTTGACGTCTGGATACCGGATCAAGCCCAATTGTTGGTTCATCTAAAAATAGTAACTTTGATTCTGTAGCCATGGCCATCGCTACTAGTACTTTTTGTTTCATTCCTCCTGAAAGATACATGGCAAGTTTATTTCTTACATCATACAATTCAAACTGTTTAAGAATCTTTCTTGTTCTTATTGACGATTCGTGTTTATTCAGTCCTCTAATTCTTAGCCAATAATAGACATGATCCCATGGTGTAAGAGCACGTAGGGGTCTTCCTTCTTGTGGGACAATAGAAATATAATTTCTTATTTTTTCTGTATCTTTAATAAGGTCATTTTCAAATATTTTTACAGTTCCAGAAGTTGGTAATAACTGTGTTGCACAAATTCTGATGAACGTAGTTTTTCCTGCTCCATTTCTTCCAAGAAGGGTGAAAATTCTTCCTGGTTCAATATCTAATGATATATTCTTTATGGCAAAGAAAATTGAACCTTTATATTTTTTAGTAACTTCAACGGCCTCTACTGCGCTCATACAGAGATAATTTCACTGTCGTCAATTAAGTATGCGATGCACGCCGTGAAATAAATCTTAAAACACTAGCCTGCGTAGAAATCAAAAATAGAAAATAATCCAACTTATTCAACATTGATAGAAACACCATGGTCCTTTGAGTCCTTTAGCTTAAAGGTCACATCTAAAATTCCATTTTTGTAGGTTGATTTTCCCGAAGATGGTTCAATTTCATCAGGAAGCTCTATTTTCTTGTTGTATTTTCTTTCTCCTGAAACAGATTCTATGGACAAAGTTTTTTCATTAGCAGTTATCCTTAAATCTCCTTTAGTTACGCCAGGTACTTCTGCAATAACTTTCAATTTGTCAACATCCTTTATGATATCCACCACAGGCTCCCTTTGATCACTAACTGAAAACTTGCCACTTAGCGAGCTTGGGAAAGTGTTTAGGTTTCCAAATTTTCTGACAACTGGTTTACCATCCTCGCCAATTTTGAATGAATATCCATAAACGATTGGCCCCATCTCACGTACAATAGATCCGTCATCAAGCTTGCGTTCTCTTATGAGATTCTTTGGAACGTTTTGATCCATATTTTTAACAGCTTCTTGCATCAACTTTTCCATTTCTTTCATCATGGAATCCATGTCAGGGAACCATGAATTTGTTCTTCTTCGTCCAAACCACTCATCAAACGGAGTTGACATATGCATTATCTTGATTCATTTAAATATAAATATTATAGCCTTTACGAACTAAGTATTTTTTGGATCATCCAATTCTTTAATTAACCATTTTTGTCTTTCACTCAGCTTTGTGGGTATGTCAAGTTTTATCTTTACAATTTGGTCACCCTTAGAACGCCGGCCATGTATTGGTATTCCTTTTCCACTTAATCTAAAAATTGAATCAGTTTGCGTACCTGCGTGAATTTTCAACTTTTCACTTCCGTATAATGTCGGTATTACTATCTCTGTTCCTAAAACTAACTCTGGATATTTAAGTTTTAGAGAATAAAGTATGTCTCCATTTTCAAGTCTCTCAAACGTTTGATGAGGTTTAATATGAATTCGAATAAATAAATCTCCCGGAATTTCATTTCCATATGAAATTCCTCTGCCAGATAATTGGAGTGTCATACCATCTTCAACACCCGGCGGTATCTCAATCTGTATTTTTTTTCTGACTGAAACCTTACCTGACGCTTTACAATTTCGACATGGCTTTTCAATAATTTCCCCCATTCCTCTACAAGTTCTACACGTTTCGACAGTAACAAAAGTCGAAAATCTGCTTTCATTGATTACTCTTTTTGTTTGTCCAAGACCATTGCACGATGCGCATTTCTTGGGTTTCGTACCAGGATAACAACCACTTCCACTGCAAACTGAACATTTTTCTAATGATGGAACCTCAATGGTTTCGTTCTTTCCACCTATCACTTCCTCAAGGGTGAGTGACAAATCAATTACAGTATCTTCACCCCTGCTGGTCCTTCCAAAATTAAACCCAAACCCAAATGGATCACTTCTATTTCTAGTAGAAAATCCACCTCCGAATAATTGTTCAAAAATATCTCTAATCCCACCAAATCCGATATCTCTGAAGATTTCGTCAAAATTAGATTCTGATCCTCTGAAGACTTCCTCAGATCCTACGTGGCCATATCTATCATATTTTTTTCTTTTTTCATCGTCCGATAGAACAGCATATGCTTCTGAAATTTCTTTGAATTTTTCTTCTGCACCCGTGCTCTTATTTCTGTCAGGATGGTATTGGAGAGCTAATTTCCTGTACTTATTCTTGATCTCTTCTTTAGTAGCATTCTTGTCAACGTTCAATACCTCGTAATAGTCACGCTTTGTAGTCATGGTAAGAATCCACCGGTTGGAAATAACGGATTCAATTCATGTTTGCCTTTTCAGACCAATCATGTCATGGTTGAGTGTTAGACTGATTCGCACTATCTGACGTTGGATTAGCACTATCTGACGTTGGATTAGCACTATCTGACGTTGGATTCGCACTATCTGACGTTGGATTCGCACTATCTGACGTTGGATTCGCACTATCAGAATTCTGCGATGATGTGGTTTGTTGGGATGCAGCAGCTCCAGCAGTCCTATAGGCTTCGGTACTTATTTCACCTACGATATTCTTTAAGCCTTCTATTTTCTTTTTAATCTCTTCTATATTATTTGTTGAAACAGATTCCTTTAGTTCCTTGACTGCGTTATTCACTTTTTCTATTTGTTCGGGTTTAATTTTGTCTTTTAAATCCTGCTGAGTTAATTTCTCTGCAGTATAAATTAGATTATCTGCTTCATTTTTTACTTCTGCTTCTTCCTTCTTCTTTTTATCCTGCTCTGCAAATTGCTCTGATTCCTTCTTAAGTCTTTCGATATCATCTTTAGATAATTTGGTATTTGCCGAAATTGTTATTTTTGATTCCTTAGATGTGGCCAGGTCTTTCGCAGTAACATTTAGAATTCCATTTGCGTCAATGTCAAAAGTAACTTCTACCTGTGGAATTCCTCTGGGGGCCGGTGGTATTCCTGATAAATTGAACATACCAAGCGAAACACAATCAGCTGCCATTGATCTTTCTCCTTGCACTACGTGAACAGTTACTGCGTTTTGATAGTCTGCAGCTGTAGTAAAGACTTTGCTTTTCTTTGTCGGAATGGTCGTATTTCTTTCGATAAGCGGTTCTTTTAATCCTCCAAGTACTTCAACACCTAACGTGAGCGGAGTCACGTCTACCAGAAGAATATCTGTAGTTACGTCACCAGCAATGATCGCTCCCTGGATAGCTGCTCCCATAGCTACGGCTTCCATAGGGTCTACGCCTCTTTCAGGCTCCTTTCCCATTTGATTTGTAATGAACTGTCTTACAATCGGCATGCGTGTAGGCCCGCCAATCAAAATAATCTTGTCAATGTCTGCAGGTTTTAACTTTCCGTCCTCAATGGCTTGTAACATGGGTGCTTTACATCTTTCAATTATTGGTCTTAATAATTCTTCCAATTTTGATCTGGAAAGTGTCAAGACCAAATTTTTAGGGCCCGTAGATGGATCATAAGACAAGAATGGTAGATTTATTTCGGTGGTCATTACATTAGACAACTCAATTTTTGCCTTTTCAGCTGCTTCTTTTATTCTCATCATTGCAGCCTTATCATTACGAATGTCAATAGAACTTTGGTTCTTAAATTCTTGAATAATATATTCTACGATTGAGTTATCCATATCTGTTCCACCAAGCTGCGTATCACCAGAAGTGCTCTTTACCTGAAATACTCCGCCACCCATTTCCATTATAGTAACGTCTAGAGTTCCTCCACCAAAATCGAATACCATTATCTTCAAGTCTTTGTTTACTTTATCTAGTCCGTATGCAAGTGACGCAGCAGTAGGTTCATTAATAATTCTTATGACGTCAAGACCGGCGATTTCTCCAGCATCTTTGGTTGCTTGTCGTTGATTATCATTAAAGTATGCTGGAACTGTTATTACTGCTTTGTCCACAGTTTCTCCTACAAAGGATTCAGAATCTCTTTTTATTTTTTGCAAAATAAATGACGATATCTGCTGAGGAGTGTATTCCTTTCCATACACTTTAAATTTGAAATCAGTTCCCATTTTGCGCTTAGCTGCCATTACAGTACCTTCAGGATTTGTAACCATCTGCCTTCTTGCAGGTTCGCCTACCAGAAGCTGTCCATCCCCAGTAAAGGCCACATATGATGGAAATGCTTTTCCACCGACTGACGTTCCCTCAGCAGCCTGTATTATTGTAGGTTTTCCTCCAATCATAACCGAGGCTGCAGAATTACTCGTTCCAAGGTCTATTCCAATAATTTTACCCATAAACTCTTTTCACTACTCCTTATCTCTTTCATTGATATCTTTATTTGTAACTGTTCTTTTAGATAAAATCACTGAAGAAGGTCTTAAAACTTTATTGTTTAACAAATATCCCTTCCTTACTACTTCCATAATTGTGTTATCAGGAGCCAGTTCATTGGATACAAAACCAATAGCATCATGAACGTTTGGATCAAAAGGTGTGCCCATAGTTTCGATTTCTACTAGTCCTTCATCCTTCATAAAACCTTCAAAGTTAGTCATAATGCCAGTTATACCACCTATAACCGTAGAATCATATTGGCCATTTTTTAGAGTTTCAAGCGCCAGTATACAATCATCATAGATCTTGAGTATTTTTATGAACAGTTGAGCCCGATCTTCCTGAATTCTTGATTCCATTTGTTTTTCTATTTGTTTCCGATAATTGTCGAAATCTGCCATGAGATATCGAAGTTTTGACAAGTTTTTTTCAGAGACTTCTTTTTCCTTTACCAGCTCCGCCTTCAAGAAATCTATTTCTCTTTTCAATACTTCACTGTCTGTAATTTCGGAATTGATTCCATCTTCACCATCTTCACTCTCGGTACGCTTACTCACTACCTCACTGTCTGTAATTTCGGAATTGATTCTATCTTCACCATCTTTCGTTTTTCCGGGCAAGATTGAAAATGTTTTGAGCCATCTCAGATAATTAGCTATCGCTGGTGAGTATCTAATCAAAAAACATAATAAACCAAATCCAGCTTCCATTTTATTATTACATAAATTGGAAGATGAAGAACTAAGGCTCATAAACGAAAAAAGAATGAAAAAATTACAACATTTAATAGACGAAAAAGAACTCTTGAAAAATGTAAAGGAGCCATTAAATCTAGATGATGCCACATTTTTTCAAACTATTAACAAATTCCCATTAATACTTGTAGATTTCTGGGCTCCTTGGTGTGGACCGTGCAGGATGATGTCTCCCATTATTGAGCAGATTGGTAATGACTATCTGGGGAAATTAGTCACAGGAAAGTTAAATGTTGACGAAAATCCATTAGTTGCAAGACAATTTGGTATATCCAGTATACCGACTTTAATCTTATTTAAGAGAGGTCAGGCAGTGAACAAGATTATTGGATCTGTGTCCAAAAATAGAATAAATGAAATGATAAAAATGCATATAGCCTAGGATTTTTTGAAAAATGTATTATGATTGTTTTACTCTTTTCGTAAATCTAGGATAGACAATAGTAGTAACTAGAATTTTATGTCATAAATTAAATTGGCAACAATAACTTTGGAATTCAACAGTGTATTTTGTAAGTTAAATATCATATATTGATATTGAATAGTTGCGGAGCATATATCGAACCTTCTCTTACTCTCTTCACCTTTGCGACGGAAAGATAATGTGGCCATATAGTAATAATTATTGAACCTTCAGGAACTCCCTCTGGAGATTCAATAATTACTATGTCATTAGGATTTACACCATGTTCGTAAAGAACTATTTTACTCCTTTCTACAAGCTCTGAAGACATCCCACTACTATAAAGATAAACCTTATCAACATAATCTATCTTATAATCCATTTCTATTTACTGAGTTGCTAATGTGTTAAATCCTTATCTAAATTTTATTCGCCCTATAAATCGTCAATGGGGAATTTAGATCTACAACCTATACACTCATAAATTTCATTACCGACGGACCCGCTTACATTGAATCTAACAATTGTGGTGCACTTGGGACATCTCCCTTCCACTGTTCTTCTACTCTTATGAGGCCTTGATGTACTCTTTCTCCTTCCCATTATCCACCTTGAATAGTAATTAACTGGTTTATAAATTACATTGACATTCAAAAAATTTAGATGTACTTTTTGTTCTAGCGATCACACCATAAATACCGTATCCGTTCACTTAGAGACGTATCTTTCCGCAAAATGGATCTGAAACTGGGACTGATGCTTGATTATGGACGTTTATTCTAACCATTACTTCACGGGGTAGCAAGACAATGGCCAGCTTTTTTCATGTCGATATTATGTCGTGCCATAAATATCATAGCGAATAAGTTAAATCCCACAATTGAGTCATTAGATTAGCTGTGAATGTTAGCTGACTACATCGAAGTATCAAAGCCAAGGATAGTAGTAGTACTGGTTATTACAGCAATAACAAGCTCTTTGGCTGCAACCAGATTTGATTCAACTCCTTTAGTACCATGGGATGTAACTCTCTTTCATCTTCTGTTTCTTGGTATATCAGGTTGTTTAGCATCAATGGGTTCGAGCGCCCTAAACCACTATTTTGATCGTGATATTGATAAAATTATGTCCAGAACGATAAATAGACCAATACCATCAGGGAGATTGAATCCTAGGAATGTCCTTATTTTTGGTAACATACTGTGCGCTAGCTCCATCATAATATCTTCCTTGACTTTAAATTTGGTGGCTACGGGGATGATTGCCCTTGGAATATTTTTTTATGTATTCGTATACACTTTGTGGCTTAAACGCTCAAACGTTTCTAATATTGTTGTGGGTGGTTTTGCGGGCAGTGCGGCGTCAATGGCCGGATGGGCTACTACGACCGGATCGATTGATGTCTTGGGATTTCTAATCGGATGGTTAGTGTTTTTATGGACGCCCCCTCATTTTTGGTCTTTCGCAATAAAATCAAGAGAGGAGTACGAATCAGTAAAGGTACCCATGTTGCCCGTTCTTATAGGTAACGAAAAGACGGCAGAGTACATATTCGCAAATACTGCAATTCTGTTACCATATTCATTGTCACTATATTTTCTAGGTTTAGGTGTTGTGTACTTTATTACTGCGGCAATTTCAGGATCGTTGATGCTTATATATCATTATCAGTTAACAAAATATCCGAATCCCGATTTTGCATGGAAAGCGTACAAGATTACAGCACCATATCTAGTCGTTATTTTTATTTCACTTGCATTTGATTCATTATTCTATTACAGGTTTTAGGATTCATATCTCAAAATAATAGGGTCTGCTTTTAGTAACACTAGTGTAAAATAGTAACGGCAGTTGCTTTGTGCTTATTTTATCTTAACCGATTGTCTGCTCACGTTTATTACTTCTATTTCGCCTACAGCTTCTATTTTTCTTATTGATTCTTCTAATAATTCCATTTGGCCTTCTGAGTCATTTAATGTAAAATCAGCAAGAACGGAATACAAACCAAAGGCAATCGGTTCTTTTGTATGAGCAATTAGGTTCAAGCCCTCTGGAAGCGTTTCACTTAGAATTTTAGGAATTGAATCTATATCTGCTTCTGATTCAGAAGGAAGTATCTTGATTCTAGCAACTAATTTGGTCATAATTACGGACCTTCAAACCCACAGCCAATACATTTGTACGACCTGGCAAATTGTCTGCAACTTTGACATCTCCAAATTAATACATAACCGCAATTAGGACAATAGTATTTTACACATTCATCATTTGCAATTATTGGTCTATTGCAGGACGTACAAACTGGCAACTGTAATGATTTTGACACAGAGCACATTCATTTATTCCGAATTTATATTTTGCTTGGAAAATTGCCTATGACAATTCAGTGTCCCGTCAATCGAAGATTAAATCTCCTATAAATTCATGGATGAGAATGTCCTCATTTGTCTTTTATGCCACTGAATACTCTACGAAATTCATTTCCAATTAATATTTTTGATAAATCAGTCACTATTCTAGTTTTCAGAAAAAGATCTAGGGCGCTAGAATGAAAGTCAAAATCTGAAAAATTGGATACATCATTAATCGCTTTTTTCGACAATGTAGAGAATATCTTATCAATGGATTTATTGTCCAACCTCTCTAATACCTTCCTTGCAAACAACATAGCGCTGAATTCCTTCTGAAACATAGACTTCCAGTTTTTTTCATATTCGTATAGAAACTGATTATCATCCTTTTCGATTGCTTTAGAAATTCCTTTACCTGCTAGAATTCCTGCCATACCACAACTAAAGATTCCTCCAGCCGTTGTTGGTTTGGTTTGTCCTGCGGCATCTCCCACCACCAAGGTTCTATCTATTGTGAATGGTGGTCTTGGTCCCCCAATCCAAATCGGAGCAAAAATTTTCCTAATTATTGAGTATTTTATGCCCCTTGACTTTATGAATTCGTTTAAGACCAGTGAAGTGTTTATTCCCTTTCCTGCAACCCCAACCTTGCCCTTGCCTTCACCAGTTGGGATTATCCAGGCAAAAAAACCGGGATATTTTTCGGAATCAAAAAAAATCTGTACGGTTTGACCATCAATCCATTTTGCATATATTTCAAATTGAGCAGAAGCCAAGATTCCATTTTGACTCGCATCCTTCAGCGAACCTAACCCTTTCGCATCCACAAAATATTTACACTCGATTTCTCCATCTGAGGTTTTTACAGTATATTTGGATTGGATCTTAGAAAGGGATTTAAAAGTACATCGTGTTCGAATTTCGGCACCAGCATCTTCTGCCTGTTTGGCAATTTGTTTGTCCAAGCCCCTCCGATCTACCACTATGACATTCTGCTTTTCCGCAGGAATTTCAAAACTAGCAGTTTTGGAACTAAATCTAGCCTTTGAGACGGTATTTTGAAAATTATTTGAGTCAAGCATCAGGCCTAATTTCTGCAGTCCACCAAGACTGACCATCCCTCCACAATGTTCAGGGCTTCCAATTTCGTGGTCCTCTTCTATTACAATTGTGGAAGTTCCATTTGAGGAACATTCTCTTGCTGTTGTAAGCCCTGCAACGCTCCCACCCGCAATTAATACATCACAGTGTTCAATAGCCAACAAAGAAACAATTAATTCATCATTTTTATTAACTAAACTATAGTGGAATTTAAACAGGTCATTGTTGTAAGAAAAGATCTACGCATGGGTATAGGCAAAATAGCATCCCAGGTTGGTCATGCCGCGGTACTGGGTGTAGAACGGTCGAGAAAACTGAATAAATCATGGCTAAGGAACTGGTTAAACGAAGGGCAGCCAAAGATTGTTGTAAGAGTAAATAGTTTAGATGAATTGCTTCAAGTACAGAGCGATGCTGAAAAACTCATGATTCCACTTGTCATCATACAAGATAGGGGCCTGACCCAGATTCCAACAGGAACTGTGACCTGTATTGGAATTGGCCCTGCTCCATCAGATATTATTGATGAAGTAACTTCAGAACTTAAATTACTTTAATTAATCAACCTTTGGTATTTGATGTGTGAATTTGGTAATTGTTCCAAACATGTATATATACTTCCATTTATAAAGCCAACCTAGTATGCCTGAAACCAAGCCCATTGTTAGCATTGAGAATGTTGTGGCTTCTGCAACTGTCAATCAAACTGTAAATCTTAATTTAATCACTCAGATATTTCCAGACGTCGAATACCACCCAGATCAGTTTCCAGGACTTGTCTTTAGACTAAAATCACCAAAGACTGCAACATTGATTTTCAGTTCCGGAAAAATGGTCTGTACTGGTGCAAAATCTGAAGAACAGGCAATTAAGGCAGTAAAAAACGTGGTTCAAAAATTGAGAAAAGGTAGCATCCCTATCGAGAACGAACCACAAATAGAAATACAGAATATCGTAGCCTCTGCAAGTTTGGGTGGCAAAATTCATTTGGAATTGGCTGCAAGAGTCTTACCTCGCAGTATGTATGAACCAGAACAATTTCCTGGCTTGATTCATAGGATGCTTGATCCAAAAACTGTCATACTTCTTTTTGCGAGTGGAAAATTAGTTTGTACCGGGGCTAAAAAAGAATCAGAAGTATATAGAGCAGTCCACAATTTGCATGATTTACTTGAAGAAAAGAATCTAATGATCTATGAAGGTTAATTTGCGCTTTAGTCATTTGTTTATTCTCATGATTCGATTCCAACATGCCTGAATTATGGCTAAATTATGGGAGTACCGACATTATAGTAGACCTCAAAGTAGAGAATCTTTCACTTATTGAGAATTCAAAATTTGATATACGTAGCGATGAAAGCCTAGATCAAGAGATTGAATCTATTCCCATCTCTGATAATACAACACTCGTTCCACTAGATGCTTCAAATTCTACAGTTCAATTCACTTCTAGATTAGTCTCTATAGCAGAAAATAGGGGTATTAGGGTATCCATTGAAACTATTCCTAGAGCACGCAGGCAATTATCAAACAAAATACAAAGCCAAAATATAGCCCTCTTTGACAAGAATATTGATCATTTTCTCAAACGCACAAACGAAAAGGATACTATTTTTATTTCTAAAACAAACATTGATCCTTTCTTTGGTTATAGTGGCACTCCTACCAATCTCCTACGTGAATTTGAACATGATAAAATGAACCAAGCGTTTCACTCGAGAGTGGATAACCTTCCTCATCCGAGAGAAAAAGGTCCGCCGATTGAAATTGTAAGCAGGTTCTGTGCGGGTATGGAAGCAACGTCTATTGAAATTATTTCGAATAATTATGGTATAAACAATTTTTTTCATGGCCAAATAATACAATCATTTCAGCGCGCTACTGCCAAACTAGATGACCTTTCATTAGAAAATGAAAAGGAACTAAAGTCTCTAATAGTAGGAACAAATATTGATTCGAACTCAAGTTCAACCCTATCAAGTTCACTGGATTTACTTTGGAATTCATTCAAGGTTCTTAAAAGAAATGGAATTGTTGTAATTATTTCTGAAAATAGCAAAGGCTTTGGAAGCGAAGCTATAGAGAAGTTTGCTTATGGGGAACTAAAATTGGAAGATTACAAGAATCTTAACTACATTGAAGGATTGGAACATCTTATGTTTATCAATGAATTGAAAGAAAAGTACAGTATGTCAATCGTCTCTTCGTTACCAAAGTATTACTTGGAAGAAATATTTGGATTTAAAATATTTTCCAATATTCAAGAAGCAGCCGAGAAAATACTTGACATGAACGGCAAGAGTCATAGGATTTCAATTATTCAGGATCCAAATGTTGCAATATTCAAAAAAGATAATTAGATTGGTCAATTGGAATAAATCATGTGTTTTGAAAACCCAAAGTTAAAATAATTAAACATCATTTATTTGATAATTTGCAAAGCTGCTTACGTAAAAATGGAGATTATATTTTCTATAGATGTGGACAAGACAACCTACATTCCGTTATAGAAATCAATTTAAATTCGCTTCCTGAACACTACACCGAGTATTTTTTTGAGTCAATTCTCAAGGAGTTACCCGAAGCATTTATTGTGGTAGAATTTGATGGAAAAATAATTGGCTATGTTATGTGCAAGATTGAATTTGGATTTTCAAATTTCAGAAAATTAGGTTTTGTAAAGAAGGGACATGTAGTTTCTATAGCCATCTCGGAGGAGCATAGAGGAAAGAAAGTTGGAACCATTCTAATGGAAGAGGCAATGAATGGACTTGTGTCACGAAAAACCGAAGAGGTCTACCTAGAAGTAAGGGTAAGCAATTCTGCGGCGATAAAGATGTATGAGAAACTAAATTTTAAGGTAAAATCAAGGTTGAAATCATATTATAGGGACGGCGAAGATGCTTTCTTAATGGCACTAGAATTACTATGAGCGGAGATAGTGAGACCAATGGTATGAGACAGAATAAAATAATTGGATTAATATTACTTGTAGTTCCGTCATTTTTTTTCATATTTTTTTCATATTTGTTGTTATTTACGCAATGGGATATTCTTGTGATAAAAACAACGTTGATAATTATTGTAGGAATACTGATGACTGTGCTTGCTTGGATGGGTTACACAATGGCTACCGCTCCTCGAGAAAAATGAACTCTCACTAAATTATTTCTACGTCAGAAACGATTTGATAAAATCGAGGTCCTACTTCTCTCACAGTTCTAATATTTCTAATTATGTGGTTGAATTTACTGAATGATTCTGAGGTATCCTTAATTCCGTTCTGGACAGCAGTTTTCTTATTATCTGCTCCCACATGCGCAAAATAATGTACAATTCCTTTGTTACTTGCGAGGGAACTTATTGCGGCGTCTACAAAATCTCTTGCCTTCTCAGGTAGCGGCATTAAAACCCTGGTGGCAATTCCTCTAAGTTTATTGGATATTTCCACCTTGGCATCACCAAGAATTGGAAAAACATTGCTCGTCAATTTATTGATCTCGATATTCTCTTTACACAAATCATGAGCTAGTCGATTTGAATCGATTGAATAAATTTTCGACGATTTGTTATTATGCGATATTATAATTGAAAATGTTCCGACGCCTCCAAACATATTTACAATTACTTCATTAGGTTGAATCATTTTCGAGATCCTCAACCGTTCAGTTGATAGTCTTGGCGAAAAGTATGTATTCATTACGTCTACTTTAAAAATACATCCATGTTCCCTATAAACAGTAATTGTAGTATTTTCACCAGACAACAATTCCAATTTGCGCAATCTATAATCACCCTCTACTCCTGATACTTGACAGAATACTGTTTTTATTGATTTAATTTCTTCAATTAGAGTATCTGCAATCAGTTTCTTTTTTGAGGATAATATTTCTGGAATTTTGATAATGGCAATGGTACCTATGATATCAAAAGAAGAACACAGCTTATCTAGTTCCGTCATCTCAAGTTTTTCTTGTAATACTTCTTTTAGCATTTTTGTCATGTCTTAACTAATCAGTCAAGCCCTCTTATAATAGTCGCCAGAATTTTTTTGAGCTCTGTCCAATCTTCCACCCAGTTTATTTATTCTTGGACGTCCTGTATTCTCATCACGTCTGTATGTTATTGACAGGTTCTCAAGAAACTTGTTCATTCCAACATCTTTCTTTATTGGTGAAGCAGCAAATCCTTGCTCGCCTGGATTTCCTGAAAAGATCATTAGGGAATCTGCAACCAAATCTATTAGCTGCATGTCATGATCAACTATTATTGCGGATTTTCCCTGTGATTTTACAAATCTGTGAAGAAATTTCGCAATGTTAATCCTATCCTCCACATCTAAAAATGCAGATGGTTCATCCAACGCATAAATGTCTGCAGGCCTTATAAGAGAACAACAAACGGCTACTTTTTGCAGCTCTCCTCCACTCAAGGTATCAACCTTCTTATCATAAAGTTTTTTGATACCCATTGGTACTACAATTTGCTGTTCTATCGTAGACCCTTCAATTGGTCCTTGATATGCAACAGACAGAAGAGATTCAATGCTACCTTCATAGTCATTTTGCAAGTATTGTGGTTTATACGATAAACTGGCCCGAATATCTATTTGTCCAGTATCTGGTTTTTCTATGCCTGTGATCATTTTCATAAATGTAGTCTTTCCCAATGAGTTTGCTCCCACCAATCCTACTATTTCTCCTTCTCTAATCAGTCCGGAGACAACATTTAGCTTAAATGAAGGAAATGATTTAGTTAAATTAGAAAACTTTGTCAAGGGCTTGTCTGATATTAGTTCTTCATTTTTATTCGAATCCTCGAACTTGAATGATTTTTCTCTAAATCTGATATTTTCTGTAGGGATAAAACCATCCAAAAAGGAATTTATACCTACTCTTGTTCCCTGTATAGGCGCAACAATTCCATATGCACCTGATTCCCCATACAAAATATGGATATAGTCTGACAAGTAGTCAAGAAGAGTTAGATCATGTTCAACAACCATTACACTTTTGCCATCACTCGCAAGTTGTTTTATTGTTCTTGCAACCGCTAGACGTTGATATATATCATTATAAGATGAAGGCTCATCGAAGAAATAATAATCTGCATCCTTATTGGCCGCTATGGCAACCGCCAATCGTTGTAATTCTCCACCACTCAGTTCAGATAGTGAACGATCTAAAGACTTGCGGAGGGATAATTGATCGGTTACTGAATCAATCAAACCTCTTTCATCGTACTTTTTCAATAGCTCGTGTGCTGTTCCTTTAAATGCCTTAGGAATTAATTGAACCAGTTGAGGTTTGATTGATGTTCGTAAATTACCCGAAGAAATTTTTTCAAAATGAGGCTTTAACTCTGTTCCCTGAAAATTCTTTATTATTTCATCCCATTCTACATCAGAATCATAATTTCCTAAATTTGGTTTAATATTTCCAGACAATATATTCAAAAGTGTGGATTTTCCAATTCCATTTCGTCCCAAAAGTCCTATTACTGAACCTTTTTTGAGTAAAGGAATATGATAAAGTCTGAATGAATTTATACCATATTGGTGAATTTTGTGCTCTCCAATTTCTTTGGCTAGATTAACTATTACTATTGCATCAAATGGACATTTTTTAATACAAATTCCACATCCTGTACATAATTCTTCAGAAATGACCGCCTTTCCATCTTCAGGTCTCTGAACAATGCATTCCCCACCTGTTTTGTTAACCGGACAGTACACAATACATTCCAATCCACATTTCTTTGGTTGACAGAGTTCTTCGTCTAATACGGCTACTCTGTGTGTAGAAGTAGTGTTCATATCTAACTGTACTAATGATAATGAAAGAATATATTATAATTGTTAAGGCTAAGGATAGCTTCGTGTTTGCTTTATTGCCTATAATCTGCCAGAAACAATAATATCAGTCGAGTTTAGCATTACGTAATTTGTATATTAATTTAAATACTCTGTAACACAGCTTCTATTAGTGCCGCATGCAGAGCTTTATCAACTACATTAAGAATATTATTTATTGTCAGGCGTAAGCAAGGCAACATTAAATTATCCCTTAATGCTTAACATGCTCAAGCCGGCCATAGTAATAGGGTGCGACCCGGTCCCATTCCGAACCCGGAAGTCAAACCTGTTATCGCTGCTGTGTTACTGATCTACGTGAGTGGTTGGGAAGCAGCAGTGCTGGCATCATGATTTTCCATAACTTTTGCGATATCTCTTACCAAACCTCGATTAGCGATTGAGATTTTCTCCAACATGTATTTCCCCAAGTAAATCTTGTATGTTCATACCTATATTGTCCAAAATTTCATAAAGAAAGACAAATTCCCTAGGATGCCAAATTCGACACTCAATTAAACAAGCAAGGTTAACTACACGGACCGATATGGTTCTGGTTACCTCCGATTTCAGGTTCGCAATTAAGAAATTATTAATACGCTGATCTTTATTTAATCTAGATGCTAAGATGCTACCACTCCACCCCGCATCATTGACGACACCTTCAGTTAAACTGTACCATAGTTTAGAATTCAAAAGATTTTGATGGTTAAGATCGTTTTCAATTAAATACTGATTTTGAACAAGGCAATAGATATTATGAAACGGTCCCATCCTTACAACATCTTCTGAACCGACATAATCTATGCTTCCAGACAGCATTCGAATAAAGCCATCTCTATTTGTCAACCATTTTTCAAAGTATGGCCTGTATTGAGGAAGTATATCAGAATCAAACTGTCCAATTCTACACCTGATATCCTCCAAACCTAATAAATCAATTATTTCTTTAATTTGAAGAATTGGCAAGATACCAACAATATCAGTTAAGTGACTGCGTATAAACTCATTCTCATCCAGCATTACCGTCTTCAATATATTTGATGATTGTTCTAATCCCAAAACCAGTGGCTCCTTTAGGACTGTATGTTTTTTCCTTAGTCCCCTCTTGATTCCAAGCTGTACCTGCAATGTCCAAATGTACCCAAGGAGTATCATCAACAAAGTTGGATAAAAATGCTGCAGCAGTAATAGCTCCTGCAGATCTACCTCCAATATTTTTCATATCCGCGTTTGAACTTTTCAATTGTTCCTTGTATTCTTCAAATAGTGGCAGCTGCCAAATTTTTTCACCAGTTTGGTTTGAGTACTCGAGAATTTTCGTTACCAATTTCTGATCATTTCCTACAAGTGCTGCTACATTTGTACCTAGGGCAATTATTGCAGCCCCTGTTAAAGTCGCCATATCAATTAAAGCATTGGGAGTAAAAGTTTTTACTGCAAATGCAAGTGCATCTCCCAAGATTATTCGTCCTTCTGCATCAGTGTTTAATACTTCTACAGTTTTTCTGTTATACATCTTGATTATGTCGCCCGGCCTGTATGAGTTTCCTGACGGCATGTTCTCTACTGCTGGTATTATACCAACTACATTAGTATCAAGATCTAGATCAGATACTGCTTTCATGATTCCAAGTACGTTGCATCCTCCACATTTGTCGAATTTCATCTCTTCCATTTTTTCAGAGGGTTTAATAGAAAGTCCTCCTGTGTCAAAGGTAACTGCCTTTCCAACAATTACTATTGGCTTCTCATTTTTTGTTGAACCTGAATACTCTATTACTATTAATTTTGGAGAACTTGAACTGCCCTTACCTACAGCTAGAATACCACCAAAGCCGTAGGATTCCATCTCCTTATTTTCAATGACTCTTACCTTGATCTTTTGACTCTTTGATAATTTCTTTGAGAAAGTTGCAAGGTCTTTCGGTGAACAGTCATTTGGAGGCAGATTGCTTATGTTACGACTAAATATTACTGCATCAGATATTACTAATGAATGTTGAATTATATTCTTATTATTTTCTAGATCATTTTTTATAAAGATCCTAACTTGATTTAGATCATTTCTATCTTCATCTTTCTTATAGTTATTGAATGAATAATCCGATAATTTGATTCCCTCCACCATAGCCGAAAGATGATCTTTATCCATATTATCGAATGGAATTAATACGAATTCATCTATTCCTAATTCTTTTGATTTATTGACTACTTTTCCAGTCAAATTTCTGGTTTTTTCTGGATCTAAATTTTTCTTATCACCCATTCCTAGCAGGAGAGCGCGTTTTATGCCAGACCCTACATTATTATGAATGACACTTATTGTCCCATCTTTGGCTGTAAATTCTCTTGTTTCAATAATGTCTCGAATAATAGGATCAAAAACAGGGGTGATTTCTGATAGCGACAAAGATGAGACTTCATCGGTGAAGACATAATTTACCAATAGTTGAGTTTTCAAAGATGAGACATTGTTCTCAGCTTCAATAATTACCATGTTCGAAATCACCAGTATACTTTATTTTAAAGTATTGAAGGATTCAACGAAAAATTTGCAAATCAGTTTTAAGAAATCCATGAAAAATAAGGAAGCAATAAACTGGGAAAGCTACTGGAAAAAATTATCAGAAAATTTGAAAGATTATGATGCAATAAAGATCGTGAGATTAACCTTACCTCCATATTATATCGATAAATGTGTAAAAATCAGAAATAACAATCTACAAGATTAATTAAATATCAATAAATGTGAGTAAGGTCAAGTCGATGAAGAACAGATATGGATAATATAGTTAATCGAACTAATCATAGTCTTTTGGATCTTCCATTTGAACTCAGAGAATTTATGAGAAATGACACATATTCCTTACTTATTGAGGGTAGGTCAGGGAGTGGAAAAACTACTCTGTCTCTCAGCATCCTGCGTTCATTAAGAGAAAGATACAATTTTTTCTACATTTCTACTAGATCATCTCCAAAGCAATTGTTTGAACACCACCCATGGTTGCGAAAATTCAGTAAAGAGTCAAATAAAGAGATGGACAGTCAGGAGGGCGGACAAAACCTTTCCTCTTTTGAGGATGCCCGTCTAGACGAACCTGAATCACTTTTTGAGAGAGTTACCAATCAGTTGATGGATGTTAAGAATCCTGTGATAATAATTGATAGCTGGGATTCTATTGCTTCATTAATGGACAGAGAAGCGCGATTAAACAACGAAAGAGTGCTTCAAACATGGAGAGAAAGAGCGAAGGCAAAATTGATTTTTACAAGTGAAGAATCAATCGAATCCAGTCTAGAATATATCGTTGACGGAGTTGTAGAATTGAATTATCAATTTATGAACGAAATACGAATGAGGAGCTTATATCTCAAAAAATTAAGAGGAATTCCAATTAAGAGATCCCTGTATTTTTTTACTCTTAAAGATAGAATTTTGCGATGTTTTGATGGATATGATCCAAGAGAATTCAGGATCAGTAACGCAAGAGAAAAAATTTCAAAAGAGGTAGATTATTCTAAACAAATACTGCAAACAGGATATCAAGATCTTGACAATTACATTGGAAGTCTATCACAAGGTGGATTGATAACAATTGAAAGAGATAGCTCTTTGTCAAACGATATAATACTGTTATTCCTGAACGATCTGTTATATAATTTTTCAAGAAGGCATTACTGCTTATTTTTAGATTCAGCTATAAAAGACGATTTGATACTTACATACAAGTCTAACATTCAAAATTATAGCAAGTTATTTGTCCTAGATATACTTCGTTCAACCGAAAATTCAATTCAAAATGAAACAAGACAAAAAAATAGTTTTTACAAATATGTAACCAAAGTAGTTTCAGGACTTGAAGAAAAAGCAAAAATAGTCACAATGATGGAATCAAATTCTTTGCATGATTTCATCTCGAATTATTCCGATATTGAGGATTATTGTAGATTCATAAAGAAGAAATTTGAGCTTTCATTTTTGATTCTAAATTCAAATAGCAATCTAGAAAAATATTACTCAGTATCAGATATTCATCTGAAATTTATACTTACGTGTGGAACTCTTTTCTTGAAGTGTTCAACCCCTTCTTCAGCATTATTTGGGGTACGTGTTGTCAATTCTGTTCCACAGATCCAATTAGATCATATTTTGTAACTTTATACTGTAGGGTTCATCATTTGAGTTCTCATCCAGTGACATCGGTAACAGATGCATCATTTGATCATAGTAATCTAGAAATGTGGTCCCCTTATTCGTAACTTTATACACCATCTTTGACCCATTATTATGTTCCATTATCAGACCAAAATTCAAAAGGGAATCAATATAGTTTCTACATTGGTCATTACTAAGCATCGCTTTATACATGATTTTTGTCTTCGTCTCCTCTCTCATTGCAGATCGAAGTATGGCTGCTATGACTCCATACTTACTCCTATTTTTCATTGTCCATTAATTGAAGGTATCCAATATAACTGGAGTGAAACTATTAAATAGAAACTTAAATGACAAGATTCGACTACAAAAATTGCAATAACTTTTTATTCTATTTTTCTAGCAAATTCTTGTTCCATAAAATAAGATTAACTAATGTTTGGTTAAATTTTGCTCTAATAAATTACATGATTCTTATACTCGTAAACAATTATGACTTTAATCCATATCTTTTAAATTAAGAACACAATCCGTCATGACTGGTTTTATCTTTTGGAATCTTATTTTTCCCTTGATTATTTTTCCAGATTTCTGCATTGAAAGTGCTTTGGTCTTCATCAGGAAAATATGATCGTTACAAACTAAACCTATCATATACTCTTCCTTTTCTGATATTATGGAAACAATACGCGAAGGCGGCAGTGTACATAGTTTACCATTTACCATTATGGAACATCTTTCCGGAACCATTCTTAATTAAGAATTCTGATTCAATAGATATTTAATTGTATATAGAACTGTATTAACAGTAACAAAATAAATCTTTATATGAGATGTGCATTGATTTTACTAAAGTATTTCCATACTATTTCTAGTTTGTTTAGTAATTGAAAAGCATTCCAAACTTATCAAAGCCCAGGTGACAGCACTGGATAATAAGATCCCATTAGCACCTGAAGATTTAAAGAATTGCTTTATAGAGTCAAATTATTAGCGATCGAAATCGTTAATTTGTTCACAGTTAGCGGTGGTATCACCATCGCCCGAATTATAAGATATTTGATCGCCTGTGCCAGAACCGCAGTTTACGGTATCAAAAGAAAAATCACGATAACTACCATCCGAGTATATTACATCGTTGCCTGGACCGCCATGAATTCTATCAAAACCTAAAACAGAATATATATAATCATCACCTTCACCACCTGATATGACTTCATTGTTAAAGGCTAAGGATCCTGCTTCTAAGAGCTCCTCGAAAATTGTATCAGATCCAGAGCCTCCATCATAATAGTCATTACCTGCACCTCCATAAAGACCGTCATTACCGCCGGATCCAAGTAACCTATCATTACCATCACCCCCAAACATGTAGTTGGGATTACTTCCAGAAGTTTGAATGTAATCGTTACCTGCAAAGCCATGGATAACGTGCTCCCAGCCGAATATTATATCATCACGTGGAGTTCCAAGACATTCTCCCGGAGTGGGTGGTTGGCAGAAAATGAGATCAGCCCAACTCGGCTGATCGAGTGAGAATAAAAGTATTACAGTCGCTCCCGTCACTAAAGAAATGAGTTTGAGTTTTGAAATATTATATGGGTTCATCATATTTTAGATAGTCACTAACTGTTCTTTTGTATAGGTAATACTTAAGATTTCAGGGAAAAATGAGATGTAAAATAATTCAGAATTTTGATACCACTATTTTGGCTCTGTAGATGGCTAGGTTAGTAATTAGTAATCAAGTGACTCTAGAATCTGTGTCATTCTTTCCTGTCTTGAGGCTCTTGGGCTAATGCCTTGATAAAAAGAAACTAGTTATGATGACTTGTTAGACGCTCTTCGGCTTAGTCTCAAAAGATATAGTTTAATAAATAATTACCATGCAATAAGTGATCCATCAGTAACTAAAGCATATAAGCAACCTGATTAAGTTCCAAATATGAAACGAGGCTTAATTTTTGGCAGTGTAGTTTTCCTGATAGCAGGTATTACCCTTGCAGGTAACTCATTAGAAGTAACGGCTCAATCAGATTTGGATCCTGGTACCGGTTATTATCCACCACCATATTCGTATAGTCAATGTCTCACCGTTTTTACCAAAGAAATGTGCGACTTTAGATTTAATGATGGGTAATTATAGAATCAACCATCAAGTGAAATTTCTATAATGTTTACTAAGATAACCGAAATGGATAATGAGATCCCGTTAGCACCTGTTGATAAGTGGGAATGGTAAATGAAACCAAAATTTAGCATAATATTTGCATTTCTTGTTTTATTATCAATGCAAGTAGTTTATGGACAAACAGTGGATAATCAAACAGTCGGAAATTATACAGATTTCCTAAAGCATGAACTAATCAAAAACATAGGAATTAAAGCAAAATGACGCAATGCTCAACCTGTCAGCACAAGGAAAACACGCCAACCCTATGCTACTGTCGCTGTCATCGTGAGGAGGCTTTAAAGTAAAATGAATAATAAGATACCAATACTTAGATACAATTGTCCCTACTGCGCAAACAAATACAAAAACACGCAGTATTATGAATATATGTCCATATTAAGGCGCATCAAGACATAGACTAAACGAGTTACTATCAACAAGGAAGACGCTAATTAAGACTAACTAAGACTGTATTATAACTCATTTAAACTATATAGATGATTATATTTTAGGATTAGTTTACCTCCTTTTTCAGTTGATTTAAGGAACGTATTGATTCAGAGAAAGACTTGGATATAAAAACAAGAACTAAAGAGAGGAAATATTGTTACGATAATAGAAGATTCTTTTGATTATTAAAAACTGATGGGCCGCCGGGAGACAGACAGACCAGACAATGAGCAGGCCCACCATGGAAAGACGGTATTACAGGTTTATAGTTATCTAAGTCCGACAAATTATAAAAAACTTAAAGATTGATTTGAGAGCAAAGTTCTAAATCTACGACTAAATAATAGAAAAAAAGGTCGGTAAAATGACGTTGCACAAATATTACTTTGTATCTGTCATTCCACTTTTCTTATATTTTTCGCGTGCTTCAGGATTATCAGTGCCCGTTTGCCCTTCCTCAGAAATATCCGTTTCCTGGTCTCTCTTAACTGCAGTTGGTTCGTGTGCGGCGATATCCTCTGGTTTCATCGGTTCCTTACCTCCTGCCTCACTATATTCTCTTTTTTGTTCATCATATTCTCTTTTTTCTCCTTCTTTGTCTGAACCTGTGTATGTATCAGGATCTACAACATTCTCTGCAGTATCTGCGGCTTTTTTGACTCCTTCCTCTGCAGTATCTTCAACTTTGCCTGCGACTTTTTTGACTCCTTCTTTTACTTTATCGAACGTATCTCCCATGATAGATGATTCACAATAAATTATTTAACCCTTAAACGCCATTTTTATTGCAAAAAGGTTTTTTTGTTACCAAAATATACTTCATTTCTTATTATTAAGATAGGATTCTGATGCTTCTATTAATAATGATGCTAGAGATGTATCATGATCAATAGCGTATTTTTTTGCTCTTTTTAACACTTCTTTAGGTAATCTAATAGAAGTCTGTATTTGCCCTTCCATAATTTCAACAGTTGGCATTAGGTATAAATTATGGGCTTAGATGCGACCTCTTTTTTTTAACTAACAACTTTAATGGAATAATTTATTCAATGTTATAACCTGCAAACTTTTTTATTTCATGACTACAAACATAATAAAATCTGAATGTCAATAACATAAAAGTTGCAAAATATAAAATATTGTAAATATTATAAAAAAACTAAAAAACCGAATTAAAGTATAACTGACATTAAAGGACATACATGACTCATATTAGAACAGACCTAACATTATTATCAGATCATGAAATGGACGACTGGGTAGAAGATATTGTGGAAAACACACATTATCGTGATGTGAGGACATTAGTTCTAAGATTAAAAGAAGCCATCGATTCTAACGATGGGGATCTAACGAACGCTATATCCTTTCAAACTAAGCCTTAATGCATCTAATAAATCATCATAACTTGGGTGTTTCCTGTTTTCTAAATTCATGACAATTGCAATCAGGAAAATCACAATCTGTTCTACCACTAAATAACATGTGGTTCCCTCGATTATGGTCACAATCAGCGAAATGATCTTCTATGGTCATACCTTTATCATGGTTACTCTATGTTATAACCTTTCAAGACCTTTTTATTTTGTAACATATTTGATTAAAAATTCAATCTAATCGTTATACACAAGTTTAACCTGGTGGGAAGAGTGGTAGATTGAGCAAGCCAGATTCCCACCAGCAATGTTGACGTTATATTTCAATGCACATTAAACTATAAGATAGTTTAAAGCAGATACATTTATGCTTCGAGTTTTAATATTTGAGAATAAGAAATGAAATGTCCTGTAAGCCGTTCGGAAGTAAAAGAACTATACAATTTCAACACCGAAACAGACGATTTCAAATGTTTTGGATGTCATCTTACAGATCTCGATGGCAGATTGAGGAGACTGGAGAGAAAGAGAGTAAGAAGTGAATAATGCCTTCAAATAATTCTGATGTTTGACTTCTACCGTCCATAGCTTCTCTAAAATTTGAATAACTCCAGTTTTTTTGTTGATCCTTACACACTTGATATAAAACCAATCTAGAATTCTTACTTCACTATGCAATGGATCGGCTTTTATTGCAGAATCAGTTTCGTTTATTTTGTCTATAATTTCATTCATTTTATACTCAATAAGATCACAAATCCGAATATCAGGATTCTTCATGTTTGCAAGTACCCAATTTATTAATTCAATTCTTTTTGCAAGATCTCTTTTGTAAGTACTTTCCTCTTTTACTAAATTAAGCCATCTTTTAGATTCTTCGATTTCTTGGAGCAGTGTTTGCTCTATTGTCATAAATGCAATTAGCGATATGAGGATTTAATTTAGCAAGGGCTCTGCAGAGAGGGAGATAGACAGCAATGGATAATAAGATTCCTTTAGCACTTGAAGAAATCAAATGAGCATCAAAAAAAAGGTATTGATTATAGTAATAGCCATTTTAGCAATAATTGGAACTATTTTCGCCGTGCTAATGGGTATATATTACTACATGATTCATACACAACAACAAAATCTTCGTGAAACGATGTCTAAGCATGATGATCCTAATCTTAAACTACCAAGTCAAAATGGTAGCAATGGATAATAAGATCCACGCTATAACCTGAGGATAATAAATGAAAACAAATTTTTGTGTTTTTTAATAGTTTCATTCGCTTCTTTAATAACTGGAAACTTGATTTCCCAACCAACTTTCGGTCAATCTGAATTCTTGAAATATTTCACTCAACAAGAAAAGGAAAAATTTCTTGAATTAGGTGAAGAAAAATTTAGAGAAGATTGTTATAACGAGTTTAATTTCGCTAATGATTCGGGGGAATATCCAGGGGGATTTAACCCTGAAGATGTGATAACAAATATTTGTGAAAGTGTCATAGATAAAATTAAGAATCAGACTGGAACATTACCAGAGAATCAGACGTCGACCTCTGCAACGGGATAAGCAACATACTAGAGTATCACAAATACATACATAGATTTACTGCCTCCTTTGAACTTCCTTCTAGACATCTTCTTTAATCGGCTGTAACATTTATCAAGAAATACATAGTCATGATTATTAATACACAAATTTTCTAGATTTCATATATTTTTATTGCGCGTGCTTTTTTAATGACCTTCAAGTAAAGAATCAATTTTTTTGTTCAAGTCGAAAATTTTATCTAGTAATTTTTCATTATTTTCTTCGACTACCTTGATTTTCTCCAGTAGTTTTTCATTATAATTTTCTAATTGTTCAATACGACTTAGTGTGTAATCCTGCTTACCAGAAGTCTTCTTTTGTCTATTAAAAATCCACCAACTAAGTATTCCACCCAGTATTGCACTAACAATTATTCCTAGATAAGTACTAGATGAGTTGGTCATATCCATGCAATTTCTAGATAGTTCTGGTATGCAACCCCAGGTTAGATCCCATGACCACATGATTTTGATTTATTACATTCTATATTATATCATTCTTCTTGGATTTACATGGTTTAGTTGATTTCAAATTATCCACCGAAATTATCTATCTACCACTTCCTGGTAAACCAATTCCTTTCAAATTCTACTGATACTGATGTTATGAACGAAGCCAATAAACTTATTGGGCAGGCACAATCGAAGGCACTGACAAGCGATATTGCGAAATATCGTAATTGCGTATCATTCTTTATGTTAATTACTTATTTTGATCTTTCTCGACGTCCTGTGAAACGCAATCTTCACATTTCAAGTAAGGAGAATGCGTTTGTCCTTTCTTATCCAGTGCTTGGTCTAATGTAAGGCCTATCTTTTTCTGTTGACCACATTCACTACATATTTCAGTCTTTCCAACAAGATCTTGAGGATTCAATATGTTGATATATCTTTACTATTTAATATCCTTTTAGACTACCTTAGAAATTTTTTTATTTTATTATAGTATATTTAATTTAACTATTATGATAGTTAAAATATATAACTAATTTTAGGAAAAATAGAAATCGATTTTCGCTATATCTCATTATTGACTGTCCAAAATAGTCTTTATTTCCTTGCATCTCTTTCTTAAAGAAACTGTAGAAATGTCTGCTACTTGGCATACTTCTACCTGTCTCAAAAACTCATTGCAATCTTGTGATGCAATGTAAATTATAGCTCCCGCAAAAGCACGTGGATTTTTTCCTATTGAAATTCTGCTATGTTGAACTAGGGAAAAAATTCTTAGTGCTTCTCTTTTCGTTTTTTCAGCAAGCCTCAATCTATTTGAAATAAGGGTTACATAATCAATCCCTTGTATAACGGGTATCTTTAAGGACAATTCTTTCAAGATCAGTTTGTAATGTGACATGATTTCCTTACTTGGAATATTGCACACATAGGCTATATCTGATATTGTTTTTGGTATTGATATCTCCCTACATGCTGCATATATAGATGCCGCAACGAGTGAGACCGTGGATCTACCTTTTGCTAACTTTCGCATTGCAGCTTTGCGATATATGTATGCCGCATTCTCCATAACTGCTGGACTCAGATAGAGCTTGTCACCAAAATTGTTGAGATATTTGAGGGCTTTATCAAGGTTCCTTGAGATCGAATCATTAAGCTGGGATCTATTGTTCCATGTTCTTAATCTCTGAATCGTTTCTTTTTGTACGGGATCTAACATTTTTCCTCTGCCGTCAGTGTCATTTAATCCAATTAGGGTAGACAATCCCTTATGACTTACTGTTAGTGATTCTGGCATGCCTACACGAGATTTGTCCTTATATTCACCTTTTTCAAAATATGTCATATCATTATTGTAGATTTTTTCGCTAGATACACAACCACAAGTACTACAAACATATTCACTTGACAGTACATCTAAAACCATCGTATATTTTTGACATTGATTGCATTGCACTCTATTTCCTTCATTCGATTCTGGGGAGACTCTATTTTGAATCTGCTTACCATCTTCTAAAGTCATCTTTACTCTTAATTTCAGCACATTCTTTTATTATCAATAGTTTTTCTAGAAATCAGAACTTTCTTGTAATCGGTCTATATATTTAGAATATAGTAATTTTTCTATAAATAACTAAGAATAATAACGTTAAATCCTATTTTTATTTTCTAAATAAGAATCTATAAATGTTTTGTTTAGTAAGAAGACTCAATTCTTGTGCCAATTATATCAAATAGTAAAGTTATTGCCACTAATAGTTATTTTGCCGACGAATCACGGGAGACAATGGTTCATATATCCAATTCATGAAAAAGACCAGTTGATTCCTTTTAACGGTTGCACTCGATATTCATTTAATAATTTGCATAAGCCAATGTTCTCTCCAATACTCTCCTTCAGGACAGTACCTGCTTTCGATATATCATACCCTTGATGAAATCATCAAATCAATATCATTTCCAAAATTTCAAAAATTTTATGGGCTCACGATAGTTCATTTTGGTTACCTATTTTACCAATTAACTTACTTTACCTACAATATAAACGTATGATAAAACAGAACGTTTGTACCTTCATGATAGTAGAAATTTCTAAATACCTTCGATACTTATTACCACTTGACAAGCTTTAAAGTCAAATATATAGATATTTGTATCTAGTAAAGTGTAACAATTATATAATTAGTCATACATATTAATGTGCGATGAAAGATACAAGACTCTTAAAAATCCTTGTTGAAGAAAAGGCATTAGTAAAATTACTGAAGACAATTGGTTCTGGAAGAGAATATCCAACTAGAGAACTCTTGACAAAGTTGGGTGCCTATGGATATGGACATAAGCTACTTCTTAAGGCACAAAAGCGTGGATTAGTAGACCGAAAGACAGTCAAGAATAAAGTGTTCAACAGACTAACTAACGATGGCAAGAAAATCGTAAAAATAGCAAAGGAAATAGGTGTATAAAGGAACAAATATTCCAAATTTTTATTTCCTAAATTTATTTTAAAACTGAAGATAACTCTAGAATTTTATTATACCATGAAGAGGATTTTACAACTCCACTAGAAATCAAGATACCTTCTACTCCAAGTTCAAAGGCTTTCTCTACATCATATTTATCAACAATGCCAGCTCCACAAAGGACTTTAACCTCTGAAGAAATTCCCTTTACTACTTGTACAGAATCCTTAATGATTGAAGGATTGGCCTTAGAAACTGCAACGCCTTTTCCTATGAGCTCAGGAGGTTCTATGGCTAGGAAATCCGGAGAAAATTGTGAGACTGCCTTCACTTCATCTAGATCGTCAGCACAAACAATAGAAATCATATCTAATGCACGTAGACGTTTTATCAGATTTTTGATTTGTGGATGTTCTATTTTGTGTTCGCTATGGTTTATTATAGAACCTACGGCACCGTAGGATTTTATGATTTCAGGTACGATAAAGCCAGTCGTTGCTCCGAGGGGCACATCGTCTACATGTTGACTTATTATAGGAATTCTTATTTTAGATAAGGCCAAAATGCTAGAAGGCGGCGGCGCAATAATAATATCTTTACGATTCAACAAGGAAGCTTTCTTTGCGTCCTGAACAATTTTTGTTGAATTATCTCCCGATATCTCATTGTAATTTTTAAGATTTATTACTAACGGCTTGTCAAAAGTAAACATAATAAAATTTTAGGTTAGATCTTCAAACTTGTTATTTAGTTTTTCTAGCCGTGCTTCATATCCCTTGTTATACTCAAGCTCTTCCGGGACGAGTGTAGCGGGATGAATAAATCCCTGATTGCGCATAATCATTGCTCTTTCGGAAGCCCATAACCTTTGAAGGTCCCAATCTGCCGTTCCAAACCCATCATGCGGTCCAGTAAGAAGTCCATTATGCATACTAAATACAAGGCATGACACAATTGGAATTGCATAGTTTAAACTGGCTGCTGAATTGAGTTTAACTGGCATCAATGGCATATGATGACTTCCTCGTGTGTTTCCTGCAACGTAATGTGGATTATTGAATGCGCTTCCTGCTTCTTCGGTTGCGGGAAAATTTTTCTGAGTCCTTACTATAGCAATCGGATCATCTTTACCAACATATGTTCCTGCTATGTTGTGTAATCTATCTGTTGATGCAGAAACAATCTGTTCTCCATCTGCTGATAAAATCGAGTGTACTACATATCGACCAGGATACATTAAAGCTGTTTCTAGTTCTGGCTTATCTTCCCACATTTTTAGACCTGCAACTTTTCCCGTCATAACATCCATAATCCGAAATTTGACTCCCTCGGCCAACCTTTCATTTATCAATAAACCAGTACTACTTCTTGCATCTACAAACATTCTCCACAAGGGGAAATTAAAAGCACCTGGTTCCGTCTTATCGGCAGCAAAAACACAAAATACTTCACTAGGCCTTTCCTCTATATCCATCTCAGCTACACCAGGTCCCATGCCTCTCACATTTCCAGAAAAGGCATCTTTCAGCAAATCTTGTCCGGCACCGTACAAACCCTGATCCTTTGCAATTTTGGTGCCTTCTGTGAATGTGTCCCATGCCATCTTATGAATCTCTTTACTGTCGGTTCCTCTTGTGTGTGTCATAATAATATGTATATCGTCTCCCGTGTATCCAATGTAGTAATCAAGTAATAATCTTGAGTTCTCTTTTACCACTCTGTTAACTTCTCCTATCAATTTATCACTGGGTCTAGTGTGCCCACCAATGGCTCCAATATCCGCCTTTATTGCAGAAAGTGTAATTTTCATATTCCGTAGTCTATTAAATAAATGGACTTTAAAATTCTTATGATTATGGTTTCTGGATTATTGTTACAAAGAAAAAAGCCTGAATGGAAGAATAATTAATAATGTATCATAATTAAGTTGCGTCCTATTCGTATAACCAACAACGAATAAATCCATTCTTATGATTTATCACCGGTGGATCATTTCGACATTTTTCTTTTGCATAAGGACAACTATCATAGAATTTGCATCCTATTACATTTCTCGATAAATCTACTGATTTTTCGTCCATATATTGGACTCATTTTCCTTGTTTTTGAAACTTGGAACAGAGGAAATAAGTTTTTGCGTATAAGGATGTTTTGGATTTTCATATATGTCGTGTCCTTTTCCCAATTCAACTATTTGGCCCCTATACATTATAGCGATATTTTCTGATACTTCTGAGATAACTCCTAAATCATGGGAAATGAATATTATTGACATATTTCGATCTCTTTTTAACCTTTTTAAAAGATTAATAATTTGAGACTGAACCATAACATCCAGAGAAGTGGTGGGTTCATCCGCAACCAATATCTTTGGATTCAGTAACAATGACATTGCTATTGAAACTCTTTGCTTCATACCGCCACTCAATTCGTGAGGATATTTTTTCATAATACTCGGCTCTAATAGAACACCACTCAAAGAATCTGTGATTATTTCAATATGGTCATTAAAGTAACCATGTTGCTGAAGAATTTCCTTCATTTGGGAACCAATAGTAAAAACTGGATCTAAAGTATTGAGTGCTCCTTGAAAGATCATGGAAATTTTTTTCCATCTGACTTTATTATTAAATTCATCATCTGACATTTTTGTAATGTCTTGCTCATCTAGGATAATTTTACCACTGACTATTTTGCCGGGGTATGGAACTGATCGCAGCAGAGCTGCTCCTAACGTACTTTTTCCACATCCAGACTCACCGACAATTCCAATTGATTCATTTTTTCCAATACTAAAACTCACATCATCAACAGCCTTAATTATACCAAATTGGGAAAAATAATTAACTCTTAAATTATGTACCGAAAGGGCAAGATCCAAATATGTCTTTATCGACCTTAACCGTATAAGTATCTATTTCATCTAATATTGTTTTATCAAGACCTATTGGACATATATAAGGTAAAAATATTAAACAATCTGATGATTAGTTGAAAGTACCCATTTGCATATTTGACGCCAAGACAGGTGTTTTATGTCCAAAATGTGAAAGCCGGTTAAAAAATGGGGACTTGTCCAAAATTGATGTAGAATGTTCGATCAAACTTATCAAACTTTCTGTAAAGAATCAAGATATAGACAAACTGAATTTAGTAGGATCTCAAAAGATCGACGAGGATTATGTACTTATTTTAAAGGATTCAAATCTAAGTAACATAAACTCTAATGATAAACTAATAAGTTCGGTTGAAAAGGAATTTAATGGAAAAGTATGGTTTGTCGAAGCAAATAGCTCGATAAGGAGGTTTCTCGAAAATCTCTTCTTTCCTATAAGAATTTTGAAAACTAACATGATTTGGCTGCCAGATGGAAATCAAGTAACACAGGTTACTATAGGGAGTAAAGATTATGAAAAATCCTTTAATTTAATTGAAAAAATAAAGAAGATCGTCAATGTAGTAAGAAACATAGAACTCGTTGTTGAGATTTCTGGAAAGTGATACTATGCTAACGGAAGATATCATCAACAGGATATTTGCTTCCTCAATCAACAAAAACCATATTGGGCAAAATTTAACATTAGTTGGATGGCTTGAAGACTTCAGAGATATGGGAAAAATTGGCTTCATAAACGTTAGAGACATGACTGGAAACTTTCAGGGGGTACTTGCTGGAGAATTATTATCTACGATTAGAGAAGTACCAAGGCAAAGCGTCATCATGGTAAAAGGAGTTATTCAAGAAACTAGAGCAGAGAATTTTCAAGTTGAAGTTAAAGTTAAAAAAGTAGAACTCTTGTCAAGAGCGGTAAACCCACTTCCGATTGATCCCACCGGAAGAGTCAAATCGTCAATGGACAAGAGACTGGATTCAAGAGCTCTGGATTTGAGGAACGCTAGGATCTCTAGTATTTTTAGAACTAGATCATACGTACTTAATTTGATTCGTAATTTCCTGTATTCGAGAAAGTTTGTGGAGGTTAATACCCCAAAGATAATTGGAAGCGCCACGGAGGGTGGCGCGGATCTTTTTGCTTTTGAGTATTTTACAAAGAAAGCATATTTGGCTCAGAGTCCACAGTTATACAAGGAACAGCTCACGTTAGGACTCGAAAGAGTATTTGAAATTTCACCGTATTTCAGAGCCGAACCCTCACATACAGTAAGACATCTTTCAGAATTTGTAAGCGTTGATTTAGAAGCAGCATTTCTTGATTACAGCAGTATTATGGATATTGTACAAGAATTAGTAATTTCAACCATAAATGATCTATTTGTTCATCATAACAATGAGATGACATACTTTGAAAACAAACAAGAAATTCTAGTTGATAAGATTCCAAGAATTACGTATCAAAAATGTCTGGAAGAATTAAGAAGTTTAGGGGAAAAGATAGAATTTGGGGACGATCTATCTGACCCTGCATTAAAAAAACTAGGAGATATTTATCCCACGTTTTATTTTATAATTGATTGGCCCACCAAACTAAAACCATTCTACATACTTGAGCATGAAAACAAATCTGAACTTTCACATTCTTTTGACTTACAGTATAGATATTTAGAAATTGTTTCAGGAGGAGCCAGAGAGCACGAATCTGATAGATTACGAAATAAATTATTTGAAAGAGGACTTGACCCAAAGAGTTTTTCTGATCATTTACAGACGTTTAAGTGGGGAATGCCTCCACATTCGGGATGTGGTCTAGGGTTTGACAGGTTTATGATGATCCTCACTAATTCTACGAATATTCGGGAAGTTGTCCTTTATCCTAGAGATACTGAGAGGCTTAGCCCGTAGATATCTTAATCTTTACTTCTTTCAATTTATCCTGCACTATTATAAACGCCCTAAATATTGAGCCAGATAATTCGTATATGAGCCAAACTACAGGATTAATTCGCATAAAAGTCAAGTCGGTTGCCGAGGGGTTTGAACCATCTAAATGTGAATGATAGATCCCAATAACATCTAGTTCCTTTTTAGATGCCCATTGATAGACTTTCATAAGTTCATCGGGGTCCATGTTAAATGAATATTCTGAACGCGCTAAATTATTCATTCTTTTTAATACTTTGACACGGTATTCACAATCGAGTATATTCCCTAAAAGAAGAGAACATGACTCGTTAGGAAGATCCTCTTTAGTAGAACTTATTAAGTTATTGATTTGGTTTTCAGTAAGTAGTAATCTTATTTCAGACATTTATTGATCAACTTTCCACATAAATATTGATATTGCTGTTCATGTATATCACTTATCGCTAAATATATTTGGTAACGTATTTTTTGTATGTCCGATTTAAATCTGGGTTAGCCTACTGTTATTTTTCCTTTCATATACGGATGCAATGTACAGAAATAGTCATATTGTAGGTCCTTAAGATTCATGGTATCAAGAATGAATGTGGCATTTGGTTTGATAGTCTTTGAGTCAAATGTTTTACCATCATCTATTACACTTGTGATGGTGTGAGGTACATTATCCTTGTTAGTCCATTCTATACCTCCGTCTTTTGGAAATTTTATATCTGCTGGATCAAAACTGGGATTTCCCTGTGCCGACGAACCTGGAAGAATTGTAGCATTCACGGGGTTTGTAATGTTTCTAACTGGAGTAGTTTCATTCTGTTTTACTTCTGTGCTCTCAATGTTTTCTTGTTGAGCCTTTGGCGTAACCAATCCAAATGCGTAAAATGTAGATCCGCCAACTATTGCAGCAATTACGAATATGACTGTTATAGCCTTAAGGTAGGGTGTCCTTTTGTACGATGCAACAGCAAGTACTGTAGCAGGGATTGAAATTATCAACATAAGCCCAATATAAGCAAAAATACTTGGTATTCTGGTGCCAATAGTAATAGCAGCTGCAAAGCCAAAGGTAACGAGGAAACCTAACGTAATGAACGTAGCAGATTTGGCTCTTCCTGAAGATGGGAAGCCATCTTTGAAGATTCCAGATGCCAGAAATATCAATCCAATAAACATTGTAAGTAGGCTAACGGCATGCATTCCCTCTGTAAATGTATGTGCAATTCCAGAAAGTGAAATGCCAACCCCCACGATACCAATACATGTAAGTCCTATCCCTGGAGTTATAAGATCCCAATCAGACATTCTTTAGTACGTGAACTCAAGAACGCATAATTAATCTTTTCTTGCGATGAAGCTCTAAGATTTCATGATTTTCCGAACCTCAAAATTTAACAACCCAAGCTTTCCACATTGATTACTAAATCCTTTTGAGTTAAGAATTAAAAATTGTTCAAATTTTTCATCTGGATGTCATGCAGTACGGGAATAATTCCTCAACATTTCCGATTTGATTTTAGGAGAAAAAATCATATCAAAATTTATTGAATAATATGTCAAAGCACTTATATTCAAGCAAGATAAGCTTACCATCGTATTTACAAATATGAGGGTTTGAAAATGCCTAATACTGGTATAGTAAAATATCATGTTAAACTTAAATTTGAAGTTGATGGGATCGTAGAAAAGGCCGATATAATTGGCGCAATATTTGGCCAGACAGAGGGATTACTAGGCCCTGAGATGAACCTAAATGAGTTGCAGAAAGTATCAAAGGTTGGTAGAATTGAAGTAAATGTTGATACCAAGTCTAATACAACTAAGGGCGACGCTTTGCTTCCAATGAGCACTGACATATCAACTGCTGCATTGATATCTGCCGCGATTGAAAGTATAGATAAAGTTGGGCCTTTTCAGGGTAAGTTTCTGTTAGTCGGTATAGATGACATACGAGCTATTAAGAAAAAAGTTATTGTGGATAGAGCTAAAAAAATAATTCAGGAATGGGCAACAAAGACAATAAGTGAAGGAGAAGAAATGTTGCGCGATGTATATGACGCAAGCAAACCAGGGAAATTAACCACATTTGGAAAGGCTCAGCTAGCGTGTGGTACTGGCGTATTTGATTCGCCCTACATAATTCTTGTTGAAGGCAGGGCTGACGTGATTAATCTTTTACGTGCAGGTTTTGATAACTCAATTGCTATTGAAGGGGCCAAAATTGATGAAACTATTACGAACTTGACATCAGGAAAGAAAGTCATAGCATTTTTAGACGGTGATAGGGCTGCTGATCTGATCTTAAAAGAATTACAAGGATTGGTTAAAATTGATAAAGTTTTGAGAGCGCCAGCTGGTAAAGAAGTAGAAGAGTGTACTCCATTGGAAATATCTGAGATACTAAAAGACGTAACTGAGCCTACAAGCGGACAATACGATATTCCAGCTCAACATCAAAAGGGAGTAAAGAAATCAAAAAATTATGAAAATAACAATTTACCGATTCAGGACTTAAATTTTAATAATGGTGAAAAAGTAAATGATGATCCTCAAATAACCTCAGCAATTAAAGAAGTATATCCACAAATCAATGAAACCTTGGAGGCAATGATATTGGATAATTCAATGCAGATGTTGTTAAAGATACCGGTATCAGAAATAATTAAAAGATTGGATTCCTTAGAAGGTGCTAGATTTCTGGTCATGGATGGAATTATTACGCAACGACTTATTGATGCAGCGTACAGAGCAGGAATTGAGTATGTGGTAGGGCATAGAATGGCCGAATTAAAAAAATCACCAGAAATTACAGTAAGAACTTTTGATCAGATAGGCATTGGCAATTAGAGAACGATGCAAGATATAAAGTCTGACTACGTCATAACGCTAGCTAAACTATTGCTTAAAGGTGCGAAGGATAATTTTGTTGAGTTTACTAGTACCGATATTGGAATAGAAATAAACAAGTCCCAGCAAGCAGCTTCAAAAATAATTTTGGAATTGCAAGAAATGAAATATGTAGAACGAGTCAAGAAAGGACACAGTTATATGATCAGAGTAACAGAAGAAGGTCTTTCATCCGTTAAAAAAATGTCAGACTTTCTTAGCATGGCACTAAATTCATCACCTGGAAATATTCATTTTAATGGTATGTTGGTCACTGGGATGGGTGAAGGTAAATACTATATGAGTCTTGAAGGTTATCGTAAGCAGTTTGAAAAAAAGATCGGTTATGTGCCTTATCCAGGCACTCTGAACATTAGATTAATTGATCCGCTGTCGCTAGAAAATAGAGAAAAAATTGAAAGTTTTCGGTATCAATTTATAGATGGCTTCAGTGATTCTGAACGAACTTATGGGTGGGTCAAATGTTACCCTGTAATAATAAATGACAACGAAAATATTCAGTCAGACATGTTGATTCTTGAAAGAACACACCATGATAAGAACATGTTGGAGATCATAGCTCCTGTTAGTATCAAACAAGTACTGAGCTTAAAGAACGGTGATAATGTTAAGATTACCTTGCAAACTTCAAAAAATAGAACAGAATCATATATCATAAATTGAATGGCCCAACTCTTCTTTAATGTGGGTACTCTTAGAACCGGGCATTGGTGTGTTCAAGCGAATTATTCTGGTATTTATTCCTCTTTTCAAACAATTCACGGCGATTTCTTTTTCAGTATGTATTTGATCATACCCTAGAGCAATAATGTCTGGTTTGACATATTCAACGGTATCATATAGCGTTCCTTCTCTTCCAATGATTGCGTAATCCACATACCTAATTGACGAAACTAGCTCTCTTCTCAGAAACTCATCATGGTAGATTTTTCTATCTTTGTTTATTTTAAGTGCGGTTGAACCCCTTGCCACCACCACAATCAATATGTCCCCATGGCTTTTTGCATCCTTCAATGTATGAATGTGACCTGGATGAACAATATCAAACACGCCACCAATCAATACAATTTTTAGTAAACCCCTTCCAAGGAAGGTTAATCTGAGTTGATTAGATTTATCTACAAACCCATTTACTATCATTTCTTCAATTTTTAGGTTAAACATATCTTCTGATATTGTAGTTCTATTCTTTAGATATTCTAATGGTAAAATATCTGAATCAAGTGAAGAAACATAAATAGCTGTCAGAATAGCTTTATCCAAAGGTTCTATCATAGGTTTGCATTATTAAAGTAGCAATGTCTATTTAGTTCTATTCTCTGATTAAGGTGTTCTTTAAACAAGAAACTTTTTGACTCAGGCGAGCATAAAGATAAGTTTACGCTTTAGAAAATCAGTAATACATCAAATCCAGAAAGATTTAGGATAGGTGAGGTGTAAGAGAGTCGAAATATGAGATTTAAATCTAAACTCTCCGCCTTTTATTTTGCTGCAAGACTAATACCTAAATAATGCAAATTAGAAAAAAACAGTAGATGACAATATCACAAGTGGGTGCTAATCCCTTATCCAAGGGAATTAAACTTTCAAGAATTGATAATAAAGAAATTTCAAGTGGGACGGCATTGATAAAACGAGGCTTTGCTCATATGCAGAAGCATGGTGTAATAATGGATGTAACTAATGTAGAACAAGCCCAAATAGCTGAAGATGCTGGAGCAGTAGCTGTCATGGTTTTGGATAAGCTACCATATGATATAAGACATGCAGGTGGAGTGGCTAGAACGGCAAGCGTAAAAGTAATTCAAGCAGTATTAGATTCTGTGAGTATCCCAATAATGGCAAAGTGCAGAATAGGGCATTCCTCTGAAGCCAGCATCCTTGAAGAAATAGGAGTCGATATGATCGATGAGAGTGAAGTACTTAGTCCCGCCGATGAAAGTAGACATATCTGGAAGTGGAATTACACAACACCATTTGTGAATGGAGCTAAGAATTTGGGGGAAGCACTGCGAAGGATAGAGGAAGGTGCTTCAATGATTAGAACAAAAGGTGAACCAGGAACAGGTGATGTGTCACATGCAGTATCTCATATAAGAATTGTAAATAACGAAATCAAAAAGATAAAGGGGATCTATGAAAGTAATGATGATCAAGAACTAATTAAGATTTCAAGGGAATTACAATCTTCCTTTGAAATAGTTAAAGAAACAGGGAAGCTTGGAAGATTGCCTGTTGTAAATTTTGCTGCTGGCGGAGTGTCTACACCTGCAGACGCTGCTTTTCTAATGAAGCTTGGTTGTGATGGAATTTTTGTAGGATCCGGAATATTCAAAGCAGAAGATCCACTTGAACGAGCGAAAGCTGTTGTTATAGCAACTACTTATTTTGACGATTCTAAGATGGTTTTAGATGCACAGAAAATGATTGATGAAAAAAAATCAATGCTCGGTCTCGACACCAAGAACTTGGATTTAAGGATGCAAGAAAGAGGACCTACCATATGAATAATGAATTACTAATTGGAGTTATGGGTCTTCAAGGCGATATTGAGGAGAATCTCAAAGCAGCGGCAGATGCACTCAAAGAAATGAATATGAAAGGCAAAGTCATTCCTGTTCGTTACCCTGAAGAGATTATGAAAGTTGATGGGTTGATTATACCTGGCGGTGAAAGTACCGCAATGGGTTTACTAATTGCTATAAAGAGTGGGTTGTTAGACGCTATTACAAGAATACTACAAGAAGGATTGCCTGTAATGGGAACATGTGCTGGTATGATAGTTTTAGCTAAAAAATCGTATGATAAGGTTGTTGGAAACAAGAAACAATTATTGCTAGGCGCTTTAGATATTGAAATAGAGCGGAATTCTTTTGGAAGACAGTATGATTCATTTGAATCAAACTTAGAGATTTCAGGTATAGGGCGTGATTATAAGGGAATTTTTATACGTGCACCTACTGTAATTTCGATAGGTCCACATGTGCAAACTTTGAGCAAATTTGATGGAAAAATAGTAGCTGTAAAGCAGGAAAACATAATTGGAACCTCTTTCCATCCGGAATTATCAGGTGATTACAGAATGCACAGATTTTTTATCGAATCGGTAACAAATTGGAAGAAAGCAAATATTTAGCAAAAAAATTCGAGTAATGATAATCATTTAGTACGCATCAAATTAAGTGCTGAACCAGCTTTGAACCATTCTATCTGTGACGAGTTGTATGAATGCCTTAACAAGATTTCATCATCAGTAGCATTACTATGATGTATAATGCATTTAAGATGTTTACCTTCTTGGAAATTAATAAGATCTAATATGCTTAATCTATCATCCTCTAATATCATTTCATAGTCTGTTGGGTTTACAAAAGTAAGAGCAAGTATCCCTTGTTTTTTTAGGTTTGTCTCGTGTATCCTTGCAAAGCTCTTTACAATTACTGCACAACAACCTAGATAGCGTGGAGTCATTGCTGCGTGTTCTCTACTACTTCCTTCACCATAATTACTCTCGCCAATTATCATCCATTTTATTTTTCTCGATTTGTATTCACGTGCTATATAGGCCAGTAATTCTATCTTATGATTGAAGATGTTCTTACCTTTTCCAACCTGATCTTCATGAAAGGCATTAACGGCACCAAGAAGAAGATTATCGCTTATTTTGTCCAAATGACCCCTGTACATTAACCAAGGACCGGCAGGTGAAATATGATCAGTGGTACACTTGCCTTTGATCTTAACCAGAATTGGTAACTTTTCAAAATTCTTTCCATCCCATGGAGAGAAAGGTTCCAGTTTTTGTAGTCTGGAACTATTTGGATCGATTAGAACTTCCACATTTTGAGATTCTTTGGTAGGTGGAATGTAAATATCTTGATTGTATACAAAACCATTGGAAGGGATCTCTGGTGCGGTTTTGGGGGGATTTAGTTTGAATTTACTGCCATCATTTGTGGTCAATTTATCAATTAAAGGATTAAACGAGAGCCTACCACCTAACGCGAAAGCTATTACCAGTTCCGGGCTGCCAATGAAGTTCATTGTTTCCCTTCTTCCATCATTACGACCCGGAAAATTTCTATTATAAGATGTTACTATAGTATTAGGCTCTCCTTTCTTAAGCTCGGCTCTATTCCATTGTCCAATACATGGACCACAAGCATTTGCTAGTACATTTGCTCCGATATCCTTTAGTGCTTTCATCTGTCCGTCCCTTTCGATGGTTCCGCGAATCATTTCAGATCCTGGGGTAACCTGGAGAGGAACCTTCACTTTTACTCCTTTCGACTTTGCTTGTTCGGCAATATCAGAGGCCCTTGACATATCCTCGTACGATGAATTTGTACAACTTCCAATTAGTGCCACAGAGATCGTATCAAGATACTTATTCTTTTTGACGTCACTTGCCATTTTCGATATGGGTCTTGCTAAATCAGGCGTATGCGGACCTACTATATACGGTTCAAGACTAGAGAGGTCTATCTCAATCAATTGATCAAAATAATAGTTGGCTTTTTCTTTATCTTTGGTAATGTCTTCTTCTATTTCTTTATCTAGTGTAAATAAATCTCCGTACTTATTTGCTAGATCTGCGATCCCTTCACGTCTTGTAGCCCGAAGATAAGTCTCCATCTTTTCATCATACGAAAATATAGAACAAGTCGCACCAATTTCTGCCCCCATGTTTGTAATAGTTGCCTTACCTGTACAGGTAATGGTCCTTGATCCAGAGCCAAAGTATTCTATAATTGCATTCGTTCCTCCGTACACTGTAAGTTTGGAAGCTACAAAAAGTATGATGTCCTTTGGTGATGTCCACCCATTTAGTTTACCGGTCAGTAACACACCTATACGTTTAGGATACAAAAGTTCCCAAGACATTCCTGCCATTACTTCCGCAGCATCGAGACCACCGACACCAATAGCAATCATTCCAAGACCCCCTGCGTTAGGTGTATGTGAATCAGTACCTATAATCAAACCTCCTGGAAAGGCATAATTTTCAAGAACTACTTGATGAATTATTCCAGAACCTGGTTTCCAGAATCCAATCCCATATTTACTTGAAGCTGATTCAAGAAATTTGTATACTTCATTATTTTCATAAAGAGCCAATTTAGTATCGGCCTCACTACCGCTCCTTGCCTGAATTAGGTGATCACAATGAACTGTAGTCGGAACAACTACTCTATTCAGACCTGATTGCATGAATTGTAAGAGTGTCATTTGGCCTGTTACATCCTGCAATGCAACTCTATCCGGATCTAGAAAGATGTAATCCGATCCGGATTGAATTTCTTTATTTATATTTGAATTATGAACATGACCTACAAGAATTTTTTCTGATGCAGTAAGGGGTCTACTTGACAACTTTTTATACTTGCTAACATTATTTTGTAGCTTTTCATATGTTTTAGCAATCATGTCTAAAGATCTTTTTATCACCATAGCTTAGTGGTACTTTTTTTCATATTTAATTATTCATTATTTCTATTCGGCATTTATAGAGCATGATAGATCTTGACACCGTGATCTATTTCTCCTAAATGGAACTAAAATTGTCTGAAAATGTAATGTATTCAAATCATAATTGATATACCAGACAAATTTTTTGGAGAATTTTAATTCCTTTTACTGGGACTAAGCTTAGTAATTGTATCTCCTACCCTAGACAACGAAATTCTTAAATTATATGTTCTTACTAATATTGAGAATGTATCTGAAGAGTGTACTAGTCGTAAGTTTCGTGCTGCTTGTGGGAACAAATCTGTTTAGTGTATCTTTTGCACAATCTGACAAAAAGATAATTCTGAATACTTTGTGGGTTTATACAGGAGCCAATGGGACGATAAGCAAAATTACCATACGTTAATTTATATCTTTTAAGACTTAATCCTAATGCATCTAACAAGTCAAGATCGTAGCAATGGATAATAAAACTGTTCCCTCAGAATATTAAGGCGCTGATGACGAACTATCATCTCCTTGTATTACCGGTTCTTTTCAATATATCTTAAATGAATCTATCATCTTTTCTATTACTGGTAGGTAGTTATCGAAATTTGCTGAATTAGAAAAGTATACTATAGCATAGATGGACTGCTTCTCTGGAACCATTGTTGCAACCATCATTTCTTTTGAAGTAAACGAGTTGTTACCGTATGTCTTTTCAACTATACTTGCATTATAAGTTGTTAGATAAATGGCCCTCACTGCTGGTCTGTCGCTTAGCGTAGTTGAACTATTTCTATAGTAATTGAGCAATTTGAATTCATTGTTAGACTGTTTGAATGTATCTCCATATTCATCTATCGATTTATAATCTCCTTTGGGAAAAATTCGAATATCAACATCTGCATCATTTTGAGCAGAGACAAATCTCAGGACGGTGTTAAATTCTTTATCGCCTTGATCGATTGTCCAGCCTAATGAATATTGGATGGTAAAGCCAAGATTTTTATCATTGTAAGTCAAGGCAGAATAATTAGACAAGAATGTAGAATTCGACGTATTTGACATATACTTACCAAGGACAAAGTCACACACATTCCCAGGCAATAAAATTAAACATTTATCATGAAATTCCTCAAGCGCGCTTGAACCATTTCCAACTTGTGACATTAAAGAAACTATGGTTATCGTTATTAGAAACAAAATCGCACTTGGACTTAAATCTCCGATATATTCCATGATTAGTTTCTTAGATATCAACTATCAACACTCATTATATTCTTGAGCGCATTAATAAGAACTGCGTTAAATGAATAGTCAATAAATAAGCCAGAAAGTAGATTGGGAGTTTTGATTGAGTTTGAAAATCATTTCCTGATTCAAAACATCTTGACATGAATTATTTAAATCGTTTATAAATTTCAAAAAATATAAAAGTGACTATTGAATGGTGTATCCTTTCAAACTAAGTCGGAGAGCATTTAACGTCATCATAAGAAGTTTGTTCCGAATGTGGAGAAATAAGTAAATAATTTTTTATTTTTTGGTTAATCTCTGTGGAAAGCCGTAACGTGTCTATGATATTCGTGAGAATGTACTTCACGGTCACACATTTTGCATTTAATTTTCTCGGATGAATCGGCCTGAATTGTAACTTTTATCATAGAACTCACTAATGGTATGGCGTCTAAGTTTTTAACCTTTACTTATTGTTGGAATACTGATTGGTCGATTAGTATGATTAGTAAATTTATTTATTTATTTAATATTAAGTAATTACTAAAACTTAAAATATATTGTCTCGGCTTTACAATATCTGTATCGTGTACGAGAAAATCATCGAAATACCATCATAAAGGCATTTATGATAGCGACATCCATTGTTGTTGTAAATTCCTTTATCATATTTGCTTCAGATGAGAACAGCAAATTTAACTTGGCTACGCTTACAACAACAGTAACGTCTGGAGTGGCTTTCGCAATAGCGTTGCTTATGGTGTATAAATATAAAACAAAACAGGATCAGTTTGCACCTCATCAGTTTCGTATGCGTGAAGATATTATGCATTTTTCAATTTGTGCATTCTTGGGTCTTTGGTTTGTCGCACAATTAACTTGGTCTGTTTTTGAGCAACAATCTCCTACACCCTCTGTTAACGACATCCTGTGGCTAATTGGATACGGATTTCTCGGTTATTTCTTGTACAACTTGTTATATATTTTCAGAAAAGAGTTGGAAGTGCTAACCGTTGGCATATTAGCAATTACAGTCACAATATCGTTATCATACATCATATTAATTATTTTAAGTGTATCGTCTCTACTTGCGGTTCAGAAACAAGAGCTATTTGTAACAATACTTACAATAGTATATCCAGTATTAGACGCCGTATTGCTCGTTCCGGCGGTTTTGATTTTATGGAAACGAAGAAATCATGTAAAATTAGAACACAAATCTCTGAGGGTAGAGCAACAAGATGATATTTCTTGTCATGAAGTCCGTGTTTATCGATTAAATCCTCATAGGATTTTTCTTCTTTATTTGTGCACGCGTGTTAAATAAACTATGTATATGTATGATAAATTAATCAATTTATCTTACTCTTGCTAGTTCTTAGCAATTCTAATTAATAATATGGTCATCATGTTCTTCTTATGAATATCAACCAAACAAGCTGATTTAACTAGGACAGCCGACATATAGTTGCCCTGAATTCCCTTTAACACATTAGTTGAAAAATTAATTAAAAAACTTATTGGAACAGCAACTCGTAAGTTGATATGATGAATAGCTCTTTACGTGGATGCGGGAGGTGGGATTTGAACCCACGAACCCCTAAAGGACAGGATCCCCAATATATAAGATCTTAAGTCCTGCGTTTCCAAATCTTTTTATTATTTGGCCAGGCTCTACAACCCCCGCATGAACCAATCAGATTTGATAAATAGATGGTAATTAAACGTTATAGATGGTATTTTTACTATTAGATATCTTAATGAAACCCTACTTTTTTCTATGACTTGTTTTCAAGATGCCTTGGTAGCTCAGCCTGGTAGAGCGTTGCCTTGGTAAGGCAAAGGTCCCGGGTCCAAATCCCGGCCAAGGCTTCTACAACTATGATTATTGTCGCCACTCCAAGATGATGATTTTCATTTTCGAATTCTGTTTAGCTAGGAGATAGCAAATATTGATTCTTGTGTATAGAATACCTATCGTTGTAAACTTGACTTTTATTATTAAACTATGAATTTTCTTGTTTATGTGAATGCAAATGCCTTAATTTTTCATGTAATTGATCTAATGATAAAGTAAGGCCAATTTCTTTTGCATATGGTTGTCCTTTTGCAAATGCCTTTGCAATATTTCTAACGAACTCCATACTTATTTTTGGAGGCAGCGGTGCTTCAAATGGATCTACATGAGCATCGACTATGACAGGTAGTTTGTCTTCCATAATAGCTTCATTGATGACCGGTTTTACATCCTCTATTTTTGTTATCGAAAATCCCTTTCCACCACATGCTTCGGCAATTTTGACAAAATCAATAGGCGAAAATTCTATCCCATATTCTGGGTTACCAAGAAAGGCCATTTGTTCCCATCTTATCATTCCCAAAATTTTGTTATTCAGTACTATCACCTTAATAGGAAGATGATATTGAACAGCAGTTGCAAATTCACTCATGAGCATTGTAAATCCACCGTCTCCGACGAATGCAATGCTCTGTCTCTCCGGATATGCAATCTTGGCGGCAATGGCATATGGTACTGCGCATCCCATTGTTGCAAGCGATCCCGATCCTGAAAACTTCATACCATTTTTTATTTTTAAAAATCTAGCAGCCCAACAAGTATTGATTCCACTATCTACTGATATTATTGCGGTATCCTCCAATACCTCTGATACTGCAGCAGCGATTACTTGGGGCTTTATCGGTTCATCAACACGACTACTCTGTTCATTTAATACGTCATTCCATTTCCTCATAGCATCTTGTTTTGATTTTAGAAATTCCAAACTTGGGTCATTATTTCTGACCAGAGTTCTTCTATCATGCAGTAACGGAATTAAATCTGATAATACTAGTTTGGAATCTCCTATTAGACCAATTTTAACTGGATATCTTAATCCAATTTTTTCTGGTTTTATATCAATTTGAATACCTACAGCCTGTCCTGGTTTCGGAAGATATTCTATGTAAGGAAAAGATGTTCCTACCATGAATAACGTATCACATTCAACCATGGCGTCACTCGAAGGTTCTGTTCCCAAAAAACCAATTCCACCCAAGGTATAAGGATGATCGTCAGGAACGACGGCTTTCCCTAACATTGCTTTTATTATGGGAGCATTAAGTTTCTCTGCCGTGGCTATGACTTCCTCTGAAGCATTCAAGGCACCTTGACCAACTAGGATCACAATTTTTTTACCATTGTTCAGAATTTCAGCAGTTTTTCCAATCAATTTTCTATCAGCAGATGTCGGTGTTACAAAGATATCAGACGTATGTCCCGGAACTTTGTGTCTTGAATAATGGCCCTCCAGCTTTCGTTCCTGTACGTCAGTTGGTATGGTAAGATGACTAACTCCTTTACGAACATATGCAGTTCTACATGCTATGTCTACTGCCATTTCTGCCTGTTGCGGCGATCCTATGATACTGTTGTAAACAGAAACATCAGAGAAAAGTTGTAATAAATTCACATCCTGTTGAAAGCTGGAATTCATTAAATCTGTCGATGTTCCTCCTGTAATAACGATTAGAGGAGTATTATCCGCCTTAGCATCATACAAGCCGTTCAAAAGATGTATTGCGCCTGGACCTGCTATCGCCGTACATACACCAATCTTTCCGGTATACTTTGCGTATCCACACGCCATCAAGGCAGCAGATTCCTCATGTCTTACAAGGACGAACTTGATCTTGTCTTTTCTTACCCTGAGGGCTTCTATGAATCCATTGATGCTATCTCCAGGAATACCAAAAACAACATCAACCTTCCAATCAACGAGTGCTTCAGCCACTATGTCTCCAGTTTTTAGATCCTCGTATTCACTCATATTCTATTATTGGCCCTTATTTCTAATAAATCTAAATACACCAATTTTCCTTTAGATTTTGCAATATTTTTTATGATTTTTGATAACATCGCTGATCCTGATTCACCTTTTTACATCACAATTACATACTTAAAAATCGCATGTTCTATAAAGCTCATGAGGACGAAATTAGAAAACGCAAAATCAAAATTACATATGTTTTTATCAAACAATCTTATTACAATGTACATCCAATGATGGTGTTCTTGGGTTCTATTTGGGGTATCTAAATGGCTCTAAAAATGAGATATCTTGAGCTCAATCGGAAGGTAAGAGATGTAAGAATGTTGGCGATTCAAGGTATCGCAGAAGCAGGTTCGGGACATCCAGGGGCTTCTTTCTCCGCAGCAGAGATAATGGGAGTTCTATATTTTCATAAAATGAAACACAAACCCGGTGATCCTTTCTGGAAAGAAAGAGATTTTTTCATTAATTCGAAAGCACATTCCGCACCAGGATTCTACGCAGTTTTAGCTACTGCTGGATATATCGATACAAAGGAAATAAAGACACTAAGAAAGCTTGGTTCGCGCCTACAAGGACATCCGGTCAGATATTCAGAGCGCCAAAAAAATCACAGTTTTCCGGGCATAGAATATTCAGGCGGATCTGAAGGAATCGGTTTATCAGTATCAATAGGAATTGCACTTGCAAAGAAGAGAGATGGGCAAAACAACAGAGTTTATACGTTGATTGGTGATGGTGAATCAAACGAGGGACAAATATGGGAAGCTGCTATGGCCGCCTCAAAATTTAAATTGGACAATCTGGTAGTTATCATGGATAGGAACAAGATCCAGCAAGATGGATTTACAGAAGAGATAATGCCTCTGGATCCTGTTAGGGACAAATGGGATGCATTTAATTGGAATGTAGTAGAGGTAAATGGACACAAGATAGAAGAGTTAATAGATGCATTGAGTAGAATTGAAAAAGTAGAAAACAAGCCATCAATAATTATTGCAAATACAACCAAGGGCAAGGGAATCAAACATATGGCGAATAATCCACAATGGCATGGCAAAGCTCCTCCTAAAAAACATGTTCCAATTTTACTGGAAGAGCTTCAAAGTGAAATTTTGATAGCACCATCAATCATTGCAGGAGAGCCTGAAAATTATGAAGAAAAAGTAAGAAGAGCTGAACGTGCCAGTGCAGATCTTATACACTTAGACATAATGGATGGTAAATTTGTACCTAGTACTTCATTTTTTGCAGATACTATTAAACACTTGAGAAAAATCTCAAGCATTCCTTTTGATGCTCATTTGATGATTGAAAAACCAATCAATCATGTAGCAGAATACATAGACGCGGGTTGTGATATTGTTACAGTTCATGTTGAAGCGTGCAATGAATCAGAATTTGTGGAAATAAACAAAATGCTACTAAAGGCTGGAATCAGTCCTGGAATTGCTTTAAATCCCGGAACTCAATTTCCGTCTTGGCTTATTGAGCACCTTAATAACATTGATGTTATGATAATAATGTCAGTAAATCCTGGTTTTGCAGGTCAAAAATTTATTCCAGATACATTGGATAAAATGGCCGAAATAGTCAAGACTTTGAAAAGCAACAACTATAAAGGATTCATTGAAGCTGATGGAGGTATTGACGCAACAACCCTTCAGCAAGTTTTTGACGCAGGGGCCAGAATTATGGTAGCTGGTAACGCAGTATATGGATCACCTGATATTAACTCGAATATTATACAATTGAGACATAAGGCCAATGTTGCAATTGAAACAAAACTATTAGAATTGGCAACCATAAATGATATGAGATCTGATTGGATAAAATCACGTAAAAATATGCTTATACCTTTGGCAAAGGAACTTGGGATTGAGGAGGATCTCCATGCAATTAAGTGATAAGAACATTATTTCTGATATGAGAACTGCTTACGGTAAGGCTTTAGTCGAATTAGGTTCAAAAGATCCTAACATTGTTTGCGTTGGAGCAGATACCACCGATTCACTCAAAACAAAGCTATTCGGTGATAAATTTCCTAATAGGTTATACAATGTTGGGATAGCAGAAGCAAATCTTGTCTCAATTGCTGCTGGATTGGCTATTGCGGGTAAAGTGGTTTTCGCAAGTACCTACGCTGCATTTTTACCTGGTAGATGTCTTGATCAGATTAGAAATACTATCTGTTATCCATTTCTAGACGTAAAACTAGTTGTATCACACGCTGGACTTACAGTCGGTCCAGATGGTGCCTCTCATCAACAAATCGAGGATATCTCTACAATGCGAACAATTCCAAATATGAGGGTACTTGTTCCCTCAGATTCCATAGCTGTAAAAAATTTAATTCCCCTTCTAACTTGTACTCCAGGACCCTTTTTTATGCGTCTTGCACGTCCGTCAAATTCCAATATATACGAAGATAATTTTGATCAATGCGATATTGGCAAAGGTAACGTTATTACAGATGGTTCTGACATTACTTTGATTGCCTGTGGTCTAATGGTTTCAAAAGCTATCGAAGCAGCACAAATACTTGAAAAAGAATACGGTCTCTCTTGTAGAGTAATAGATATGTACTCAATTAAACCAATCGATGTTGAGCTTGTATTCCGTGCGGCAACAGATACTGGCGCAATTGTTACTATTGAAGAACATAGTATTATAGGAGGTCTCGGAAGTGCTGTCTGTGAAGTGACAGCTGAAAATCATCCTGTTCCTGTAAATAGGATGGGTGTAGCAGATATTTTTGGTGAATCCGCTAGAGAAACTGAGATAGAATCACTTTTGAATAAATATGGTTTAAGCTCGGATCGCATAGTAGAATCTGTTCTTAAAACCAGGAAAAGATTAAAGAAATGAAAATTTTCCTTGATACAGCAAGTATTGAGTCTATTAAGAAATTTGTTGATATGGGCGTAGTTGATGGAATTACAACAAACCCTACACTCATTTCTAGAGAGAAAGGACATCCAGAGGATATAATGCGAGAGATCGTAAAAATTGTAAAAGGTCCTGTAAATTTAGAAGTTGTCGGAACAAAAACTGAAGATATGGTTGAAGAGGGATTACGGTTGAAAAAATTTGGTGAAAATGTTGTTGTAAAAGTTCCTATGACAATGGATGGATTAAAGGCAGTAAGAAAACTTGGTGAGAATAAAATTAAGACAAATGTAACTTTGATCTTTTCATCAAATCAAGCATTGTTGGCCGCAAAGGCAGGAGCATCGTACGTTAGTCCTTTTATAGGAAGACTTGATGACGCTGGTCAGGAAGGAATGACTGTTATTAAGGAAATAGTCCAGATCTTTAGCAATTATAGTTATCCATCTGAAGTGTTGGTAGCTAGCGTGAGACATCCTATTCACGTTATCGAGGCAGGAAAGTTAGGCGCACACATAGTAACACTTCCACCTGATATATTGGGCAAAATGCTAGCTCATCCTCTTACTGATAAAGGCTTATCTCTATTTCTTTCAGATTGGGAAAAAGTCAAGAAAGAACACAAGTATACAATCTAAAATTATTTTCTATGTTATTAGAATGAATAAATCGCCCGCTACAAACACAAGCCTGGTTAGACTTGTAAAAGTGAAAGAACTTTTGTTGGAATTTCATCAAGTTGGCTAACAACCAGAATCCTTTCGTACTCTAGATATTTTAGATTCAAACCAATATTGATAGCATTATTTACAGTTTTGCCTACACCTACGGCAACCATGTGAATACCATTCATCTTGTATGTTTTGATTGTAGATCGAACTGCATTGTAATCAGAAGGTTCACCATCAGTTAATGTTATCATTATATCGGGTTTATATATCTTCATCAATGGTAACAATAAATTATAAATTTCTGCCAGAGGTGTTCCACCACTAGCCTTAATTTGAACCAAATTACGTGCATTTATAGATGTCCATTTAACATCTGGATGTTTTATTACCCAACACGTAACTTTCTTGTTTTTAGTACTAAATGCATACGCAGAAAATTTTACATCCAAAAATTTTAAAGCTTCACAAAGTGCAATGGTTGCCTTCTTGTATTCTAATTCGTATTCATCTATGCTGCTAGAATGATCCAATAATAACGCTATATTGGTATTTATGGTATTTTTAAAATCCGTGAGAAATGGTTTTGGTTGCGATTCTATAATGGATTCTATATCAATCTCCTCACCCATTATATCATGTATTTCTCTCCATCCCCTTTTCCAAGACCTAATGACTGATTTTAACTTTCTAATCAAATCGTTATCATAAATTATACTTTCGTCTAAATCTACACAATCGGGAACCTCCAATCCAAATTGTTCCATTGTCGAGTAACCTTTATTATCTGTTTTTTTACTCTCCTTTGCAAGACTTTCATATTCCCTTAATATCTGGATACCCTCCATTATGTCATTAGTGGATTTTTCCTTTTCTTTATTCCGAATTTTTATCACCCTTTCTATCTCTCTTATCAAATTTTTCTCTGTCATTGATAATCCAATCTTACTCTTAAGGGTAACAATTGGAATAGTGAAAAGAGAATCAATTTGAAGAATCTTAATTATTTTAGGAATTTGTCCAACTATCCATTCAGTTCTGTGATTTTTTTCAATTGATTCATCAATCAATTCTCTGGCAAAGTTAACTGCGTTCTGTACCCGATCTGATTCTGAACCAAACATTTCACCCTTTACATAACCAGTAGTAAGGTATTGAGAGAATGCCTCCACAATCTTATGCTTCCCATATAATGAATTCAGTAAAGGGCGCGATAACCATGAAATTCCTTCATTAAATATTACTTCATTTTCCATACCTCTCCATTCTTTTAGCCCTAAAATTTCTATCCTCTTCAATTCTATTGAGTTTAAAATATATCCAAAGGCATGATCATTGCTTAGAGCTTTTGTTGAAAGCGCTAATCGCATCGATTCATACCATAACGAAACACGCCACTGACGATATTTTTGAAATTCTGTTCCACTAAAGTATCTTAATGAGGGCATAGAGATGGCATTTTTTTCTAAACTAGTCGTGGGGGGCTTATCTTCTATCAACAAAATAATTGCTTTTTTATTTCCGGACCATCTTCTGGAAAGAAACGTTCCTAGATCTATCAGTACATCATTTCTTAAGGAAAAATTTTGTACAGAAGAGAAAGACATCTTCTCACGCAAAAATAGACGTTATCATGTCCATTACCTTTCTATATTCTACTTCTCCCCACTGATCGTAAACATTTGCATATACTACTTCAGCAGCTTTCTTTGGAGATACTTCATTTCTTAACAACTTTGCAAATGCTATGGATTCTCTTATACTAGGACTGTAGTATAGCTCTTCTAAGGACGCCGCTTCTCTTAGACTATTTGCTAGTTTTAATGCATTGTCTATGTCATTTTCGTTTGAAGCATCAAAATCTATATGGTGTTTAATAATCTGCTTCTCAATTTCTTTCGGGGGATACTCGAGTCTTAGTCTAACAGGAAATCTGCTCAATATTTGTGGTGGTAATTCCTTGGTTCCTTCATGAGATAGAGGATTGATTGTAGCAAATACAAACCAATTATCTAATGCCTTTATTACTTGGCCTTCAGCTTCCTTAAGTACAATCTGTCTTCTATCATCGAGAGCTTCATCCAGACGCAACAGAACATCAGCTTCCGCCGCATTAAGTTCATCCAAATACAGAATTCCACCATCTCTCATGGATTTTATCAATATGCCTTCCACAAATGTAACTTCACCTTGATTCATCGTTTTGGTTCCAACCAGATGTGATTCGCGAGTCCTTAAACTAAAATTAATTGAATAAAGCGTCTTTCCAATCTCGGAGGCAAATTTCCTAACTAAGCTAGTTTTCCCAGTCCCTTTTGGTCCTATTATAAGTACAAAAAGTGACGAATCATATGCTTTTTTAATTACATTAAACGAATTATTCCAATCAAAATAATCCGAGTCCGAAGGATGTTTTGTCATTAATTATCTATTTTTAGAACTTGTAAATAAAAACTAATTGTTGATTCTTCATTTCGACCTTAATATGGATTTTTTGTCATTAAGATAATCCGTAATGAGGATCTTATCTATTTCAGCTGGATTGATGTAATAAGATCTGCCCTTGACATATTTTTCCAATTCATTTACATAACTTAACAGCGAATCTTCCTCACTGACCATGATTGTGTCGATATCAATACCTGATTTATGACATTTTCTTGCTTCTAAAATGGTTTTTTCACCGATATACTGGTCCACCTGTCTGAATCTATAACAAAGGTAAACTAATTTCCCTGATTTAGTATCAAGTGATAATTCCTGTTTTTCTCTTACTGAATCTACCGATTCCTTGTCCGGAGCGTAGAACTGGGAATAAGGTCTTTCACTTAGGATTTTACTTCGTTCTTGTTCTGTATCAATAAAACAGGCACTAGGATGACCATCTGTTACTAGAACAATTTTTTTGTTAATGGTAGTTTCATTTTGAAGAATCTTCTTTGCTAGTCTAAATGCGGCTTGATAATTTGTATAGTGCATAAACCCAATGCCAGATTCAAAAGTTTTCAAATATGGTATATCATATGGTGATACCTTTGAAGCCAATGCCCCAAAACCTACTATATAAATCGAGTCAGAAGGGAAAAATTTTTGATTCAATAAGAACAAGCTCCACAATGCTTTTTTTGCTGCTTCTATTCTACTCATATCCCCAAACATAGTTGAATATCTCATTGTAGAACTTAAATCAATACAATAAACAACGGCAACACTCACATCTCTCTTTGTTTCATAAACTTCCAAATCATCTGGTTGTAAGTCAATCGGTAATTTGATAGATGATTTATTACCAGACCTTTCTATGGCATTTAACAAGGATCTTGGGACATTCATTAGTCTTAGATCGTCAGATGGTTCATATTTTTTTGTAGAGTCTAAATTTAAAGAACCACTTCCACTAAAAGTTGTCTCATGTAGTCCAATGGCTCCCTTATTTAGCGCTCTAATAACATCTTCTAACAATCTCCCTCCTACTGCAATAAATCCCTTTTTGCTCAACCATTTTCTTGAATCTTTGATATACCCTTCCTGTTGGAGTTGAGCAATTATTGACGAGGCTCTACTAGATGATTTAGGTTCATCACTTTGACTTTGAATATTTTCTTTTTCTTTCTTCAAATTCTGTAATTCCTGTTCAATTTCTTCGAGTTTGGGCTGATCTTCCTTCAGAATTTCCCTGCCTAATATTTTAAGAAAATCCTGAAGCAAACTTTTAGGGATTGTTTTTGTTGGAGCCTTGTCTTCCCTTTCTTCCGGAAAATCTACTATGTTATGATAAGTAAATTTCTTGATGTTGTTACTATAAACTGACATAGATCCCTTCCTCTCTATCCAATATTGGGGGGTCAGTAAATCTAAGACCTTCCAGTATTAATTCCGTTACTGACGCAAGGTACTCAGGATCTTTCACATCATTAAAAGTGTCAATATTTAAAGCATTCTCCCTTAAGTTTGCTTCAAACTGCCTTTGGTCCTGTATTATATTATCTGTCACAATGTCTATTATTTCCCTTATTGAATTAAATTTATTTATCTGGTGTTCATAGCTTTTAGGATTGTTTTTGTTTCCGGTGATGTCTTGAGAGACAAAAAAAGTTTTATTTATTTTGAATTCATTTTTCAAGTTCATTATTTTTTCAGGGGGAATATCTACGACATAGAGAGCACAAGTTTTCTTAATCGCATCAGATATTATAATATCAAGAATATTCATTCTATTTTCATAGCTATCGTCTATTTCTGATAGTTCAAATTTCGAAGTTTGCCGTATACAATAAATGTCACTAAAACGAGGAACAGCTTTAATGTTATTAATTATGCTTCTTACTCGTTCTGCCTCTGATATCAAGACTTCTAATGAATGAATAGACATTCTTACACTTACTCCCTTTTCATGGTTTATTTCAGGGTGGTCACGAGCAGTTCTTGTAATTTCAGCTAAAGTTCTCAGGATAAATATAGGTAGCACTACGTTCTGTGGATTAGAAATATTTGCCTCTTGAATCATTATCATCATTTCGTCGTAAACGTTTTTTGGATAGCGGGTAATGATATGGCTTTTTAATCTATCATACAGTGGTTCTATTATTTTCCCTGAATGGGTATAATCTATTGGATTTGCTGTTGATATTATTCTTGTATCTGGTTTGAATATGACAGGGTACGAGCCAGTAGTATAGATTCCCTCTTGTAAGACACTCAATAACGCTACCTGTTTTCGGGGATCCAGCACGGGTAATTCGTCAATACAAAATACTCCATGTCTTGCCAGGAGAAGCTGACCAGGTGAATACGACTCCATATTGTAAATTTCTACTCCTCTTTTTGCTATTTTTATGGCGTCTATCTGACCAACTAGATCCTTTACTGAAATATCCGGTGTCGCAAGAAGGTACTTGAAGCGGCTAGGCCCATCAATCCAAATAATCTTAGTCTCAAGTCTATTATTCCTAATCTTGTCCTCAGTTTCGGTAGAAACATAAAATTCTGGCTTGGAGCGTATTATTTCCTTATCATCCAATAATGAAACCAGTTCGTTTTCTGGAATTAAAGTTGGAATATCATTCGTAATAGATCCCTCCACAATCGGAATTGGAGAAAGTAAATTTTTTGCTATAGTTTCTGCAATCTTAGTTTTTGCCTGTCCAATTTGACCAATAAGAAGTATGTCATGAGATGATAGTATTGCTCTATTAAGTGAAGGAACTATATCATCATCATATCCGATGATTCCTGAATATGGAAACTGTTGGTTTTTCAGCTTAATTATTAAATTTCCTCGAAGTTGGCCATTGACAGATACATGTTTATAATTGATTGATATCAAATCTTCGAGTGTTTTTATATCCTTATAATTTTCTGGTATACCTGGAATTGTTTCCTGATAGTCAGCATTTGAACTATAACTTTTATGAACGATATCCTTAAAATTTTCAGAAATCAATTATTCATCAGCTCGTCCTAGCAACAAATTTAAAGCTTTCAAAGGTTATTTTGGTTTTGTTGTAATACTTTGATTCTTTTATTTCTTTTTCGCATTTATGTCAGCATGGTTTTTATTTCGGAAAATGATGGACGTAAATGTTGTCGATATCTGAATATAGGCATATCTTAAGAATAGCAGGCAAGGATATAGAGGGGAGTAAAAAAATCATAATTGCCCTAAGTCAGATTAAGGGTATAGGCTATAACTTGTCTCAGGTAATTCTGCAATCATTAAATATCAATTCTAACATGAGAATAGGTTTCTTAACGGAAAAAGAGGTGAGCGACATTGAAGCTGCAATAAAAAATCCCTCTTTGATAGGGGTTCCAAATTGGTACCTTAACAGGAGAAAGGATAGTGATACGGGTTCAGACAAGCATTTGCTAACTTCTGATCTTGATCTTACCATTTCAAATGATATTGAAAGAGAAAAAACAGTCTATAGCTGGAGGGGCTATAGGCATATGTTTGGCCTTAGAGTCAGAGGCCAGTGTACTCGAACTACTGGAAGAAAAGGTGGTGCAGTTGGAGTGAAAAAGGTTGTAATGAGACCGTCGGCTGGTGGTGGCGCCGCCGAAGCAAAGGAAGCCGGTGAACCGGCACCCGCAGCTGAAACTGCTACTCCTGAGGCCTCAACTCCAAAAAGTAGCGAGCCAAAATCTTCAGAAACTAAAGAATAGTGAGGTAGAATGGGCGATCCAAGAAAATCAAGAAAAAGTTACAGAAGACCAAGAAGAATATGGAATTCTGACCAACTGAATTCAGAACTTTATGTAATCGGTTCATACGGACTCAGGAACAAAAGGGAACTATGGAAGGCCCAAACAAAAGTTGCCAACTTTAGGAATCAGGCAAGAACATTACTTGCATTGACTTTAGAGGATAGACAGGAAAAGGAATCGCTTCTCTTGTCATTCTTGAATAGGTTAGGTTTGACTAATACTTCATCTCTGGATGACATTTTGAATTTGAAAATCGAAGACATACTTGAAAGAAGACTACAGACGATTGTGATGAGAAAAATGGCTATTAAATCTCCGTTACAAGCGAGACAGGTGGTAGTCCACGGTCATGTATCAATCGGAAATCGAAAAGTGAATTTACCAGGATATCTGGTCAAGAAAGATGATGAGCCAAAGATATTGGTGCATGTGGAAGCTACGAACAAAACAACAGATGCCATAGCTAGTTAATAACGAAGAATAATTCAGAGACTTTTGGTAGATATTTCGTCTACAATATCTATGGTATCTATTTTTCCGTCCGAATCCATATCAAATCCCTGAACAACAAGTGCCCAATTATTGTCTTGATTGAATTTTTTTAAAATTTCATTTCCATGGCAAGTTAGGGCAATTATTGCTGATTTTGTACCTGCTGATCTCACTCCTGCAATAATTACAATGTTTACCTTTTCAGAGAAAGGATTTCTGATCTTTGCAATCAGTCCATGATTGTCAAGTGTGTGAGTCCTTCCATGTGGAGCTATTAAGCCCGACCAGAAATTAGTTTCATCAAATCTTATTGGTAAATATCTGTTAAATTCTGATGTGATAATATTTGTTCCAGGACCGCCAACAGATATGATATTTTCTGTTCTTGAGATCTTTTCCGACTTTGCGTCGACATCTAATTTCACGACAAAATTCTGTGGAAGACTACAAAAGCTACCCAAGAAAAAAGCGAGCTGTGCTGCGTAATGTCCATCTCTTGCAGAAGATCTGTAAGGACCATGTGGGTCTGGTGCTCCTACAACTATAGTACCATTGAATAACCCATCGTCAATAAAGTCTTCAAAAAATGTTTGAACGTTACGGTTAATTTTTCCATTCTTCACGTTTTCAAATTTCCTTTCTCCCCAATTCATTTCCATTCCAAACGCGGCAAACTCTGTTTTGTAAAGTTTCGCAGTGCCTCCACGTACAAATGAAGTTTCAACTTGACCGATTGCTCTGATTGCCAGTAATTTCCTAATGTAGTAATATGCACTCTGTTCATATATCTTGAGTTCCTTAGCAATTTGTGCTGGATACATCGGCCGGCCTGCCAATAAATTTACAATTTTCCACGCGATCGGATTAGATAAAATACGCATTTCGCTTGGTTTTTCTAGGATTGAAATTTCCTTTGTTAATGTATTTTCACCTGAAGAATAAACAAGCCTTTTTTTATTCATCAGGATAATAATTAATTAAGTATTATATATTAAGATTGTCCGGTGCGTAAAGCTGCATAATATGCTGATAATTTTTTACATCTAAAGATCAGCGGGATTCGTAAAAAGCGTTATAAGTTTTTTTGTAGTGGTAACTTGCGATATTAATAATTATTTTAAAGGAAGGCAAATTGTAGAATAGTATTATGTGTTCAATAATCGGATATAAGGGCAACGAACACGCTTCTTCCGTTTTAATTGAAGGTCTTAAAAAGATGGAATATAGGGGATATGATAGTGTGGGTATTGCAACCATTAAATCAGGAAAACTCTTGATACGAAAAGGAGTAGGTAAAGTTGCAGAAGTCAATAAATCTCTAAGACTTGACGAGCTACCCGGAAAATTAGGAATTGGCCATACAAGATGGGCAACACATGGAGGAATTGTTGATTCCAATGCACATCCACATCTAGCATGTAACTCTACAATTGCAGTGGTACATAATGGTATAATAGAAAATTATGATGAACTGAAGGATGAGTTATACAGGTCGGGTCATGAATTCAAGAGTGAAACTGACAGTGAGGTCATTGCTCATCTCTTGGAGGAATACTTTGAAATTACTAGAGATATCCGATTATCTATGATCTTTACATGCAAGCGATTAGTAGGTTCTTTCGCATTTGTTGCAGCATTTAATTCTTCTACCTTATGTGGTGCCAGATATGACGAACCACTCATTGTAGGAGTTGGTAACGATGATTATTTTCTGTCCAGCGATATTCTGGGATTTTTAAATTATACCGACCGTGCAATTTTTCTGGATAATCGCGATATAGTTATAATTAATGATAGCGATATCTCTTTTTTCAATTTTGATGGAGATAGAATTTCAAGAATGATAACACAAGTTGCCTGGGAGTTAGGTGACGCAGATAAAGGAAAGTATTCTCATTATACCCTAAAAGAAATTCACGAACAGCGGAAAACAATAGTAAAGAGCATGGAACAGGACAAGAAAAATTTACAAGAATTCTGTGATATCGTGACGGCGGCCAAAAATATCTATATCACTGGAAGTGGAACAAGTTATCATTCTGCATTACTCGCAAAGCAAATTTTTTCAAAATCAAAGATTCACGTCGAAACTATAATGTCAAGTGAATTTCAATATTCATCTGATTTGCTGGATGAAAATTCAGTTCTACTGGCGATATCTCAAAGCGGTGAAACTGCTGATGTAATCCAATCTGTAAAATCTGCAAAGGACATGGGTGCTAAAGTCCTCTCTATAGTTAATATTCCTACCTCCTCTCTTGCAAGATTAAGTGATTCCTATCTCGAAGTAAATTGCGGCCCTGAAATAGGAGTTGCTGCAACCAAAAGTTTTACAAGTCAAATTGCTTTGTTGTACTATGTCGCGGATACAATTGGTAGAAAATCAAATGGGATATCGACTAGTAAAGAAGTTCTGATCAAAGCCGTAGGTCAAGTTTTAGAATTGGATTCACAAATTGAAAGAGTTGCAAATCAAATAAAAGGTTCAAAAGATGTGTATATACTTGGTCGATCTCTACATTTTCCAGTATGTCTAGAAGGAGCATTAAAAATCAAGGAATTATCATATATACATGCCGAAGGAATGGCAGCAGGGGAATTAAAGCATGGTCCTTTAGCATTAATAGATAACAACAGTATAGTGATAGTCATAAACCCAAATGATTCTACTTATGGTGATACTTTATCAAACATTCATACGATAAAATCAAGAGGCGCAAAAATAGTTGGTATTTCAAACAAGAATGACGCATTATATGACTACCAAATAATCATTCCATCAATAAGTGAATCTCTTTATCCTCTGATCGAAGTAATTCCACTTCAACTTTTAGCTTACTATCTTTCAATTTGTAACAACGCAAATCCTGATTATCCACGTAATCTTGCAAAATCTGTAACGGTAAAATAGTTTAGATTTTTTTGCAATGCCCTATGAAACCAAACCTATGATTAAATCATAGCTCTTTCACACCATAAGTTTTTCAATATTCCTCTCATACTCTTTTTCAACATTTCTCAAAAAAGTAGCCCTATCAAGAAACTCATTTGATTTCAATAGTAAAGTAATCAAGGCGCCACCTGATCCTACTCCTTCCTTTACCACTCCTCTATCATACATTACTAATCCACTTTTTGTAGATCTATCCAAGCCCGGATTTACTGATAGTATGGGAACATCTGGAGAAATTGTCCTTACAAGAAATTCCAGGTCTGAATTTTCATCGTTTGTGACATACGAAGTTGTTCCTAGGCAAATGTTACTTAATGGCACATTCAGAGAAGACATGAACGCAAGAACTGCAGCCATTTGTGTACCTCCCGCAAGCATCACCCTGGAACCGGATTGAATAATACCACTTGCAATTCCAGCTACTGCCGGTATCATTGGATCTCCTAACGATGATACTATCTTGAACGGATCTTTCAAATTTAATATTTTTTGATTTTTTATCGCTTCCTGTACTACACGGATCTTCAAGTCATGTGGATTTCTCGGCATACTGCTGCTCATTTTGTAATTTGCTTCAATTCCAAAACCCGTCAATACGCCCAGAGCGGTAGTCGTTCCACCAGGAATGCTTTCTCCCAAGACAACTAGATCGTTTGACATGGATAATTGATTACCAAGTAATTTGCCATAATCAAATGCTTGGTGTGTTTCAAAGAGCTCTAGTGCTGCTTCATGTTGAATATTTCGACCGTGTGTAACTCCAAAGCAAATAGTTGGAACTTTGGGTTCAATCTTAGAACCCGAATTTACTACTAAACATGGTATTTTTCCCATTGATAGTGCAGTTCTTGTCAATAATGCGGGTGTTGGTATTCCATCAGGAGTAGCCGGTACTCCAGAAATCGAAAAGCATCTGCCGTGATATAGAAACTCTGAATCTGCTGCTGGTGTGTATTTAATAAGTTCTGGATTTGCCCCTGCAAAAGTTATACCTGGAACTTGACTCGTTTCTGTATACGAAATCACACATACAAAAAAGGGATTTTTGGTCAGAAACTTTTCGATTACATTACTTTTATGGGAACACGTAATACCAAATAATCTAGACATATCCTAATCCTCATTGACCATGTATTTCAAGAAGGCTTCTTTGGATTTAAAATTTAACATCGGGTTATTTGTTTTTTCATTTAATATTGTTGATGTTGGCGTTGGACCATAATTGTGACCAGGGTATACGACTAATGAATCATCTAATTTTGCAACTTTACACAGACTATCAAACATCTTTTCGGGGCTACTTCCCGGAAGGTCTACCCTGCCACAATTTCCTACAAATAGTGTATCTCCTGTAACAATAGACTCCTTATTCACAATAAGACATATACTGTCTTCAGAATGACCGGGAGTGTACATAACCTCCAGGTTAACTTCTCCACTACTAATAATCTCATGATCGCTCACTGATCTGTCTTTTTTTTGCGTGGACTTTTCATGCTGGATTATCTCAGCTTTTGTAATTTCAGCGATGTGATCGTTCCCCAGAATATGATCAAAATGCGTATGTGTATTTATAATGTATTTTGCAGTAATATTGTTTTTCTCTAAGAAGGCAAGGATTTTTTCAAGATCCCACGAAGGATCTATAATGGCTCCTACGCTATTTCTTTCATCATAAACAATGTAAGAAAAATTTAGCATATTGCCTACGGAAATTTGCGCTATTTTCATGATCATACTACTCCTTGCTCAGCTTCAATTGGAATTCCAATCTTCTCAAGATGAACCTTGCCAGTATATGCTTTGTTCCTTGTTAGCCCATTTTTGATTCGATGAAAAGTAACAGTAGCGTCAGCTTTGACGCATTTTTCATGAGATGTCCCATCGTTTGGGTCAAGCCCAGAAGGAATATCCACTGCAACAACATATGCATCTGAACTGTTTATCAAATCAATTGCAGATGAATAGGGTTCTCTTATCTTTCCCTTTATACCTGTACCAAAAATACCATCAATAATTATATTTGAATTTGTCACTTCCTCTTTTGCCAATTCGAAAACATTAGTTCCTGTTAGAATTTTTATCGTTTTCATCTTTCCGACTATTGACCAGTTGACCATTGTTTCATCAGTCTTTATATTCTTGGCATCACCGAGAAGTACAATCGTTACATCAACGCCATTGTAGCCTAATAAATGTCGTGATGCAACCATGGCATCTCCTCCGTTATTGCCCGTCCCACAAAAGGATATTATTTTTTTGCCATCAAGGTCAGGACCTTTTTCAGACAAGATAAAGTCTGCTATTCCGTGTCCAGCGTTTTCCATCATGAGTAATTTTTTCATCCCAAATTTTGTATGTCCGTTGTCCTCTATTCGGTACATTTGATCAGAAGTAATAGGCTGTTCTTCTATAGGCATTATTTGTTAGTTCAATAGATGAGAAATAAAAATTATGATATGCTAAATTTGAATATCTTCAAAAAGGCATGATATAGTCTTTCAAATTACATCGTTTGGTCTGACTGTTTGTCATTTCATAGGTTCTACCGTCGTAGCTACATTTTATGATTGGCAAATCTTTTATTCTAGAATATTTGTCTGCTATTTTATAGTATTCTTGTAACTTCCTGCGTATGTAAAGTGTTTTTCCCTCTTCTCTAATCCTCTTTTTTTGCATAAATTTAAATGCTAAAATAACATGGGCGGTCTTGTATACCTGAAACATATCTCTTATCTGAAAACATCTTTGGATTTGATCCGACGGAACATAAAGACTGTCTGCGGTTCCAGATTTGGCTTCTATCGACAAAAATATTGATTCCTTATTATTTACGGCAATAATGTCTGGTAAGTTTGCACTGGATCCTCCTAGGCGTCTTGCATTCCATGAATCAGTGTTTAGTTTTTGAACAAGCACATGTTCAAAACTATATCCCCTATTTCTTCTAATCCTATTTATTTTGGCATAAACGTGTTCCAAGCCATACTGCATATTTCGTTTATTAGCCGGTACCAGTGTCTGATATGTTTGCACTTGATACACCAAGATATTTTGCATTCCACACACTAGTATTTAATTAGAAAGAATGAAACTTTTGAACAAAAATGTCTTGAATTACTATACTCGATGAATTGTAGTTGCGGGCTTACAGTAACTTGATTTGTTTAATAGCTGATATCGAATTTCTGAAGGTTCTTAATATTTTCTTTCAAATTTCAAATAATTATTAAATATATTGGCAAAGATCAACTCTCTTGATGCTAACAAATGTTCGAACTGATGTAGAGAAAATTAACAAAAAATTCAAAGATATAGAGGAGAGAAGAAATGCAATAATAAAGGGAACTCGTGATGCGACGATACTTTGCAGTAAAGCAATAGTGGCTATGCACGCACACAAAAAAAATGAATCAATTGAGAATATTGAAAGAGCGAAGAAACTGTTGCAACAATTCAAGGAAATGGGGAAGGACGATCTTCAAAAATATTTGTACATAGCGGAGCAAGAATTTGTTGAAGCATATTGTCTTTTTTCAATAATTGAAAACTCCGTTATACCGGGTATGAAATCACTTGAAGTATCTGATATTTCATATGTTATGGGACTCTTGGACTGCATTGGTGAAATCAAGCGAATGATTATCGACAAGATCAGGATGGAAGGCACTACAAATATCAACACTTTGTTTGAATTAATGGATAAAATTTATGGTATTATCTATCCTCTTGCGGTATATGATAACCTAATGCCTGGGTTAAGAAAGAAATTAGATGTGGCGCGGATACTGATTGAAAATGTTAGAGCAATAATAACAGAGGAAAAGAGGAGAACTATAATGATTGAAAAAATACAGGAATTCGAAAAAAAGATTATGACCTCGGAAAATTCTAAACCCGAGTAACGTTTACGCAGATCCCAACTTTATGAACGCATTAGACATGAATTTAGTTAAACTATTCTGCCACACCGGAAAGTCATTTGGTTTTGTAGGGAAATTATGGTAATGATTAACCAATTTCTTGTTTACTTCTGCGGTATGCTTAAGATCTTCTGCTAATCCCTTATTGAGAGCTCCGTGAATAAACATATTGAACTTGTCTAACATACCAAATTCAGGATGTTCTCCATTTGTTATATTGTCGATATCCAACTTTGAGAGAAAATGTTTCATTCCATAATTAATTTGATCATTTGATAATTTCTGGAGCAACCTCCTAAACACTTCAAGACCTGCTGTTTTATACCCATAGGCATCAACAAAATCCAAATTGTACTGCCAGAGCGATTCTTCTGAATAATCGTTGGCTTGAATTGATTGCACTGCGACTTTTCCGGCTATTGTCGCCGCTATGATTGCTGGTCCAATTCCCCCAGCATCAAGGGGCTTTGGCATCCACGCTGAGTCTCCTACAAGCATATATCCATTTGCTACAAGACAATCGTTCTGGCGTCTGACAGAAACTTGCCATGTGCCCCAGCTATTGCCATCATCCGATTCACCATCTGCAATCTGGGGATTTTTTATAACCGGATTCATCTTGACGTAATCATCTATCTTCGTCTTCAAATCCTTGCGTTGGCCTTGTTTCTTATTGTGTTCCTCCATTGCTTTTTGTTGAACCCCAAGACCTATGTTCACCTTATTTTTACCCTTCGGGAAAACCCAGGCATATCCGCCTGGGGCAATACTCTGGTCTAAGTGAATAATACAGTAATCTGGATCAAAGTATGTGTTATCTTCAACTTCATTGTCAAAATTGTAGATATATCTCCCAGTCGCTTCCAGATCGTCCCTGTTGATTTTCCTTTGAATGTGCGATTTAATTGGAAGGTTTGTTCGTAGAACCGAAGTCACTCCTGTGCAGTCAACTACAATTTTACACGTCCTCTTAAAAACGGATTTTGTTTCTAAATCTTCGCCCTCTACACCGATAACTCTATCGTCATCAGATATCACGTTTCTCAATGCCAGGTTGTATTTGATATCTATGCCGACATTAAGTGCATCATTTAGTTGCTTTTGCGGCAGGACTTTTCTATTTAGAATATATCCTTCTCCATCAAACGATATTGATGTTTCGTGATCTGGTGAGAATGCAATAACACCCTTAACTGGATGTTCAATTTCTGGATTTTGCCACTTTATCCCTATTCTTGATGTCATATAGTCGACGCTATTCTTACCAACAGCGTCTCCGCATACCCACCCTGATATTGTCTTCTTACCAAGTTGTGGCGATGGATTTCTATCAACAACCAGTATCTTAAGAGATTGTTTAGAATAATAAGCGGCAGAAGATGCAACTATCATCCCAGCTAATCCTCCACCCGCTATTATAATGTCATAATCTCTTAATTCGGATGACATAAACAAGAAATCAAAAGATAATCAATTGTTAATTAAAGTTCCGAATCTTGATGTAACGTATAAAATGGAGGGAGTGGGATTCGAACCCACGAACCCCTAAGGGACGGGATCCCTCACCGGTGCAAATTAATCTTGAGTCCTGCGCGGTTGGCCATGCTTCGCTATCCCTCCATCAACACTGTCACTCTGTCCTCCTTATTTCACCTTTACTGGTAAAAAATGTGATAATTACAGGTGGATAAATTTAGAAAATACAGAAACTTTATTATTAGAATAAGCCTGGTAATTGACAAATGGCGATGGAAACTAAAATAAATCAATTGCATGCTGGAATGCGAGGAATAAATGTAAAAGGCAAGATTGAATCAGTGAAAGAACCTAGAACTGTAAATTTAAGAAATGGTGATACAGCCCAGGTAGCAGATGCGGTTCTGTCAGATGAAAGCGGCAGCATTAAACTATCATTATGGAACGACCAAATAAACATGGTAACTGAAGGAGACGAAGTTTCAATTGAAAATGGATATACTCAATCATTTAGAGGAGAAAATAGTCTGAATATTGGCCGTTATGGAAAACTCATAAAACTATAAGTGAACGCACTCTATAACTCATAAAATAATAAGGAATAAATAGATATTACCTGATAAGTAATTAATATATTTTTCAGTATACGCTTGTCAATAACAAAAGTTTTTCGCGGTAAATTAGAATTTTCTAAATTTACCTGTACCGCACGCCAAATATTATATCCTTATAACCTTGTTTGGCTATTATAATAGCAGGTAGGTATACAAAAACTTCACAATGATAGTAATATTAGAGAAGGACAAGATAACAGAATATGTAATGCACAAGTTACTCAAAAAGGGATTATCATTAATCGGAATGTCAGATAAAGAAATAATTTTTAACAAGTTAAAGCATCGATTTCTTTGATATTTTTGTTAATTGTTTGTAATGCTCAAATATTATGGAGATTAGGATAGGCTGTATTAAGACAGGTTTGCAAGCCCCGACTCCAGCAACATAAAGGCGAACTAGATAAAAGATTACAAAATATGAATTTTAGTTGATTACTACGCTAGATTCTATATTTTTTATTTCGTTACTACAAACTTGATAGAATTTCCAATCTAAAATTAGTTCACTTACATTGTCTGTCTAATTCAGAAATTTTATTCTTCTGGTTCTTTCTCTGCGAATCCTTCTATATGTTCTATACGCTCCTTTACATCTTTATTGACAGTCTCCAGATCTTTCTTTTCAATTTCCTTAACAACCTGTTCAACTGTTTTATCCTTTTCTTTAGGATCTGTAATTTTTGCCATTGTTTTATAATATGGCAGACCTGCTTTTCCTTCCTTTTTCAACTTATCGTCAGCCTTTTTAGCCTCAGTCTTTTGTACGTTGTACATCTTGGTAGCGGTTTCTGCCGTTTTTGTCGCTTCTTCCAAATTTTTCTGTCCAAAATAATATCCAACAACGGCTGCAGCAATGATGCCAAAAGTTGCGGTTAAGTCCTTCATTCCATTATAGTTAAAACCGGTACCATCGGGTCTCGCTTGAAATACGATCACACCAAAAAAGAATACGTATGCGGAAATAATAATCACTGCAAGACTAAAGGCTTGGTTGGACTTTGACTTGTACCAAGGATCGAGGACTTCCTTCTTGTCATCTTTTATCGTTTTTGGCATATCTTTTATCGTTTTTGGCATATCTTTTATCGCTTCTGGGATATCTTCTTTTATCGTTTCTGTCATAATATCCATTTGATTCTATTATTAATAGATAAACCTACCTAATTCATATTCGAATTCTTGCAAATTGTACGTAAAAAAAACAGTTGTTTTATTTATGCATTACTGCCATTTTTCTGTTCTACAAGTTTTGTCACAAATAAAACTATAATTTTAAGAGCATTCCTAAATTTAGTATCAATAACTTAGATGTAAGAGTTTAATTTATCCATAATTAGCTAATATATCCGATCTCGGGCTGTTTCTTTTGAACCATCTGCTGAACATCGTCACTCAATGCATTTTTATCACCAATTCTCTGTTCTATACTTTTTATCAACATTATTGTGTCTTTTGCCTTCTTATCCAGATCTTCCATACTAATATTCAGACCGACAATTGCAAGTAATTTTTCAAGAATAAACTTTGATGCATTAGCATCAATAACATATCCTGATGTTTCGCCTAGCAAACTAATTCCATTTAAGCTGTTTATTTTACCGATACCCAAAAGAATACCGTTCATTCCTGAGATACTCCCATTATCTATTTTTGATATATTGAATGATTTTAAAACTTTCAATCCATCATCGTCTGTTGCAACGCCAAATATTCTTGGGGTTTCGACAAACATACCTGTTATATATGCACCAAGAGTTATAATCTGTCTGACATCAAAATTTTTAGCAATTTTTATTATTTCCTCCCCTAACAGATATTCTACTTTAGAACTTACTGGTTGGGCATCTCCTGTGAGAAATAAAAAGTCATGCTTACTTCCTCTGTCTTTTACATAATATAGTATATTTTTCATGAGTTCAACGGTTCCGGTATTCTTTATTACGACCTGCGGAGGAAATGAAGTTGAATAAATATCGGCTAGATGTATACTTTCTAATTCGCTTATAAGATGATCTATTGCAAGTTTTCCTACATATCCACTTCCAGGAAATCCACAAATCAAAATCGTAGATCGTAGGGTAGGAAATTTCTTACCAGGAAAAACGGTTTTTATGTCTTTCTGAAAAAACGACATTATTATATAATGTGTAAAGTTATCTTAAATTCTTTTGTTCCGAAATTCAACATCTGCGCGGGATTTAACTAAACTAGAAAAAAAACAATTCAAATAACAGTTATCCGGTTGAATTTGTCAATGTTCCTCTTAATTCTCCCTCAGGGAATTTCGACGTATGAATATTGATATATGTCATATTTTGATTCATCAAGTCAATCAATGCTTCTAACTTACTAGCACCAGGTACTGCTGATGTCATATTGGTCAAATTGCCAGCACCAGGTACTG
>DATCWH010000012.1:0-9071 GCA_036566445.1 Nitrososphaeraceae archaeon | reverse complement strand
GCTGCGTTATATCCCTCAAAACTACACTCGTTCCTATACATCGGCAGTCGGTTTACTTCCTGTCCTTTTGTTTCCAATTTGTCTCCTACTTTACTATAGTCTCCTTGATAATTTAAATAGTTTCTGTAGTAAACAATAATGGTATGAAGCAAGAAAGCTTGAAGACAAAAATCAAAGAACGGTATGGTAAAATTGCGTTGGATGGAAATTCAGAGAGTTGTTGCGGCCCGGATTGCTGCAACTCGTCTGAATCCAATCCAGAATTGTCATCTGTTGCCATTGGATATGATGGCAAAGCATTGGAATCCATACCAAAGTCTTCTATACTTGGACTAGGTTGTGGTGCTCCGATTAATTATGCTAATTTGAAAGCAGGAGAAATTGTGGCAGATTTAGGATCAGGTGCTGGGATAGATGCTTTCTTGGCGTCCAGAGAAGTTAAGGATATCGGAAAGGTGATTGGCATAGACTTTACCAACGAGATGCTACGTAAAGCAGCTTCTGCTGCCAGAGAAAATCACTTTACCAATGTTGAGTTTCGAAAAGGAGACATAGAAGATACAATTCCAGTTGACGATAATTCGGTGGACGTCGCTATTAGTAATTGTGTTATCAACCTGTCTACTGATAAGGTAAAAACTTTCAAAGAGATTTATCGGATTCTGAAAAAAGAAGGTAAAGGAAGAATGATAATCTCAGATTTAGTTACAAGCAAAGAAGTTCATGGAGAATCAATCAACGCCGATGATTGGTGTAGTTGCATTGATGGAGCCTTAACAAAGGAAAATTACATTAACAGCATAAAGGAAGCCGGATTTCAGAATGTAAGAATTTTAAATGAAAAGACATACATGGAGGCAGATACAAGTGAAAGAAAGATTACAAGTGTAGTCATTGGAGCAGTAACAGGTCAATGAAATTCTTCAAACGAGAACGGGAACCTGCAAAGTCAATTCTTTTTGTCTGCGTAGAAAATGCCGGAAGAAGCCAAATGGCTGAAGGATTCTTCAATAATAAATACGCTCCAAAAGAATATGAGGCGATAAGTGCTGAACAAAACCAGTTTCACAAATTAATCCCGTTGCAGTTCAGGTCATGAGGGAAGTCGGTATTGATATTAGTAATCAAAAATCAAAGGAAATAACAGATGATGTGATTCGTAACTCCTCAAAAATAGTAAATATGGGTTGTATAGAAAAGGAATCGTGTCCAACCCTTTTCTTGCACAATTTGTTGGATTGGAACATTGAAGACCCAAAAAATAAACCAATAGAAAAAGTGAGGGAGATTAGGGATGAAATCGACCAGCGAGTAAAAGAGCTTGTCTCAGGTATTAAGATTCACCAGTAAGTTAACCACCACTCAAAAGAAGTTTTTAGCTGAAGTTATTGGCACTTTCATAGTGGTGGTATTTTCTGCAGGCTCGGTGGTTATAGCTGCTAAATCTGGAGGTATTTTAGGTATTTCTTTTATTGCATTCGCCCCTTTTGTTGGAGTAGCCATAAGTGTTTATCTTTTTGGTAAAATTTCAATGGCTCATTTTAATCCTGCTGTTACCATAGGTTACTTGATTACGAAACATTTACAAAAAAATTTACTTGCCTGTTATCTTGTAGCCGAAATAATAGGTGCTTTAGTTGCAAGTATTTTTGTCAAGTATGCCGTTGGATCAGAAGCTAACCTAGGCGCCAATGTTCCAAACTATAACTTTCCAATACCTATGATATTTGGGATAGAAGTTTTGGCATCTGGACTCCTAATGGCTGTCATATATGTAGTAGTTTATACAAATGGACTGAGAGGCTTTAGTGGTATTGCTATTGGTGGAATAGTTGGACTGGATATTTTCTTCTTCGCATTTATTTCTGGTGCTTCTATGAATCCTGCTCGCTCTTTAGCTCCGGCGCTCCTATCAGGTTCATTGGGAGATTTATGGCTTTATTTGTCTGCTCCCTTCATTGGCACTGCACTGGTTGCTTTTATGGTAAGAAAAAAAATGTCAATCAAAAATCAAGTTGAGAATTCATGAATGAATGATATTTGAAATGATTTATGCGTAAGTTTTCAATTGAAGAGTTAATTCTAAAAAATAAAAAATAATTGAAGCGATCATTTATTAGATTAAAAAATTTGCTAAATACTCATTGTATTAGTTGTTCCTTAATTCAATAACAAAATATCTAAGTTGCCAGAAGGTCGAAATAATTAATGACTTTACGGATCCTACAAATGATGCTAACAAATGATGCTATATCACAACTAAATTTTATGATCCACCAATATTTATGCAATTGCATATCTTTTCCTTGTTTCTATTTCGTCTATTCTCTGCAAAATTTTTTCCAGTTCCTTTGAGTTAACAGATTTATATCCGTCTAAAAAATGGCCAAAAAATTTAGAATAAGATTGGTGATATGTACTTTTCAAAATTTCATTGAATAATCTTATGTCCATAGCCTTGTCTTCTATACGTGTTGAATAGAAGGACAGCCCCATGTCTATCATCGTCAATTTTCTATTTACGATAAAATTCGACGGTGTCAAGTCCCCATGTATTATGTTAAACAAATGGAGAGTGGAAACGAAGTTTCCGATATCAAAACAAATTGATGACGTCAAAACTTTACTTGCTCTTTTTCCTGAAATAAATTCCATGACTATCTCGGCACGAAATGGATCTACAAAATAAATGTATGGTGTCCTTAAGCCAAATTCTTTTGCCAGCGTAATCATCTTAGATTCACTAATGGTTCTCCTCCTTCTCAACTCCTCATCAAGCATCCTCTGTCGATACGTTTTTGGAATTCTAATTTTTGAAATTGCCTTTTTATTATACCATTTAGTCAAGTAAATATTTGATTCGGCTCCTTTGAACAGCAGTTTCATGTAATACTGCAATGATAATATAACCAGAGTCTGCAAATAAAAATGTGGCACCGCAAATTGATCCAAATCCGGGAGAAAAATTACTTCTTGAAGAAGATTGCTCTGAGATAAAACTTGGTAGTGGGATTTTAAGTTTAACCAATCAAAGGATTATTTTTGAAAAAACAGAAGGAAATCTTACCACATTAGATAAAAAGATGGGAAACGTTCTATTGAATACCACGTTAGATAAAGTAGGTAAAGTCAATTCTGAGGGCTTCATACTTACTAAGGTTGTTGTAGAAATAGCTGATTCAAAATATAAATTCAGTGTATTTAACAGTGGGAAGTGGGCTAAAGAAATAGAAACCCAAAAAAAATTATACAAAAAGGATTAGTGGACGATCACAATTAGGCAAGGACATTACTCAACCAAATGACTAGAATGCTTTTCTTCTAATCACCTACTGCTCATTGTTAACAAAAAATATTTTTAAGAATAATGTTGGTAACGTGTCTTTTGCCGATTTGTACTAATTCAAATAAAAATGGGGGTGGATTTTGATTTCATCGTCTTTAGATCAATATCTATTTGAAATATGGGATTTGCTCATTATTGATTTGTTTCATTTTGGCTCATATTCATAGGCATATCCATCTTAGTCTTGTTACCCATATGCGACATCATTATCATGATATCCTTTAAATTTAGTTTCTCCACAAAACATCCACACTATCGACTCTCCATGACTGGTTGACAAACGAATTAGAAATATCTATAAAATCTTTTGACTTCAAATAAGACAATATTCCAGTCCAGGCTATCTGTACCCCATTATCTCCTGCAAACGAAACTGGACATGAATTGAACTTTACTTTATGTCTAAGGCATGCCAGATTGAGCATACGGGAAAGTTCTTTGTTTGCAGATACACCTCCAACTATTAGTAGTTCTCTTTTTTCAGTCGCAGAGAGAGCCCTCTCAACTGCTTCTGTTATCATCGCAAACGCGGTCTCTTGAATTGAATAACACATGTCTTCATGCGTATATTTACTAGTTGAAATCAATCTCTTAGCAGCAGATAGCATGCCTGAGTAAGTAACATCATTACCCTTTATTGAATATGGTAACGAGATATAATTTTTGGATGATTTATTTGCTAGTTTTTCTATCTCTGAGCCACATGGTGAAGCTAATCCCAGATGTCTGCCAAATTGATCCAGAAGTTGTCCTAACGTGATATCTAAAGTTTCTCCTATAACACGCCACCTTTTATTATTAAATACCAGTATCATGGTATGACCTCCTGAAACTAAAAGGACTAAACAATCATTACCCCCAGTTAGGCTCATTCCAAGTTCAATATGTCCTAATGCGTGATTGATTGGGATTAATTTTTTATCATAAAATGAAGATATAGAGCGAGCAATGACAGCGCCAATTCTCAAACAGGGACCAAGACCCGGACCAGCAGAATAAGCTACAATGTCTAGATCCTTATATGTAATTTTAGCTGATTCTAAAGTGTGTTTCAGTACGTCTATTGCCACCGAAGCATGATGACGAGCTGCTTCTCTGGGGTGGATACCTGACCCATCACCGGCTTTGAAACTATCTCTAACATCAGAAAGAATATTAGGACATTTTTCATAATTCGAGTACTTAATTACAGAACAAGCAAAAGTATGCGCTGTACTTTCTATTCCAAGACATAACATTAATATCACTTTCTGCTTGTTGCAGAGACAATTTTAATTACGTCATTATTTTTTAATTTATGATCTGCTCCCAATCTCCTTTTTGTTCGGACATCAATAGCAAAAAGGAATCCTTTCCCCAGTTCCTCATGTATCACATGGGCCAAGTCCTTTGCAGTTGATTCTTCATCTAGTAAATAAGCTTCTGGAAAAATATTGCCTTTTTTATCGGTTAACTTTGACTCATCTTCAACAGGATAGACAACTATTTTCCTAAGCAGATCAAAACAAGCGACATTTAATATCTCTTGAACGCCGGTTGAACCATGTTCTTTAATAAAATTTGAAACAATTTGAAGAGCATGCTTCTGTTTTTCGCTTAATGGCGTACTACCTTTAATTTCAAATGAATCGTCGCCTGGAAGATAGTGTACGAACCCATTTTTTGCGGCCTTTCGTAATAGCATTTCTAATTCGGATGTACAAGGTATTACATGGGTATATTTTTCCATGATTTGTTCCAGATAATTTTGAGATGTTAAAACGTCTGCCTTGTTAGCTGCAATAACTACAGGTTTTACGATTCTTCTAGTATTTTGACAAAAGTCAAATATTTCTTGTTCTGTCCAAGATCTAATTTTCTTGTTAAGCAAATTCAATTTGTTCAGAACCTTATATATTGCTGATTCTGTGATTCCGAATCCCGATAATCTTTTTTTTAATATTTGAGTTGTATTTAGACCTGATGAATCAAGCTCCCTTAAGTTGTCCCAATCCCTTTTAATAATTGAAACAAGCCATAAATCGAATTCTTCCTCTACAAATACAATATCTTCAAGTGGATTGCCTGTACCCGGCGTCAGTGGCTTTCCTTCAGAATTGGTTGAACCTGAGATATCAATAACGTGTATAAGGGCATCGGCTTGCCTTGCATCATCTAAGAATTTGTTTCCAAGCCCTTTTCCCTCATGAGCACCAGGGACTAGACCCGCGACATCAATTATTTGAATTGGTATAAATCTTATTCCATCAATGCAAATAGAATGAATTGGATTATCTTTAACGCCAAATTCAGTACAGACACATTTTGTTCTCACGTGGCAAATTCCAAGGTTAGGTTTTACTGTTGTAAACGGATAATTTGCAATGTTGACAATACAATCTGTTGATGCAGAAAAAAAGGTAGACTTGCCTACGTTTGCCTTGCCAATTAACCCTATGAGCACTTAATATGTTTATTATAATTCATAATTTAAATTGTGTTTTCACATATTAATTATTCCCACATTAAGACACAAAAACAAAAAAAGAAACGAATATGACTCTAGCTTACATTATAGTTTAAAACATTTTTGTCCGATCGATGATAAATAATTGACTGGATCCTAAGACTTCTCCTTTTTAGTTTCGATGCTTGCCTTGAGCGCTTCTAGCAAATCTTTGGTTGGTCCCTTTTCCTTCGGAGCTGTTGACACGAACTTCCTGCCTTTACTTTTCGCATCGATAAGCTTTTTCAATTCCTCAACATAGGTGTCAGAATACTGCCCGATATCGAATTCCTTATTGTGGTAGTTTTGAACTAGTACTTTTCCTAGAGATATCTCTTGTGGATCTAGTTTTGGTTTTTTCCCTTCCATTTCTGGTATATCTTCAACAGGCCTTAATTCGTCCAAGTAATTCAGAATATGCATAACCAATCCTCTCTGATATGGTCTTAGTGCGACGAGACTTTCTTTGTCTTTTAGTATTACTTTACCTATTGCAACCATGTTGTTATCGTTTAGTATTTTCACTAAGAGTGTATAGGGCTTTGCGTTTCCAGCTTTAGGATCTGTTGCAACGTAATAGCTATCTTGTATAAAAATTGGATCTAGTTCACGAACGTCAATGAATTCTTTGATATCAATACTTTTAGTCGTTTTTAGTTTAATTTTTTGTAATTCGTCCTTTTCAAAAACGATATAATTATCCTTGATCTGTTCGTAACCCTTTTTTATCTCAGAATACTCTACCTCTCTATCTTCCGTAGGACACCACTTTTTATATCTTATCCTATGTCCATTTTTACATAATTGATTGAAGACATATTCTTTTTTATTGGTTGCAGTATAGAGTCTAACAGGAATAGTTACAAGTCCGAATGAGATGCTGCCCTGCCAAGAACTCCTTACTGCCATACAATTTAGACTGCAACAATGATTATAAGACTTTAGGGCATTCAGATTCTCGTCCGTCGATACCAGAACTCTTTATGTTCATGACTATTTTGTAAGAACGTCATTATCGCTCTGTTAAACTCACTGGGATGCTGGTACATTTGATTGCTACTGTACTCTTCATCCATTTATGAAGGGACAAGTACTGGGTAAGCTAATGACTTTTTCTCTTCCTTACCTTAGTATCTGATACCTCTTTATCATACAACGTGAGTAATGCCTGCAACTCAACTGAAATTGCTTGGGCAAGAATAACAGGAGTGAGCTCATCCAACTCAGTTATCAGGTTTTCACCTAATAACTCATCTTGATTTTCTTTAAAAACTTCTACTGCGTTAGCTAGAAGAAAGTTAGTCGCATTCAACTGAGTAGCAGCTATTTTATGATACTTCATGTTATGTATAAGGGATTAGAAAAAGATAATGTTTATTGTATCAAAAATTATGTTTGCTTAAACACAAAATTTAATTTCTTTTGGGATCATAATATTGATACTTGGCTGGCATTTTTGCAATAGCAAATTATACAACAGACAGAGAAACCCTAATCTCATATTTCATTAATTCATTGCAAATGCTTCAACATAGAGGAAAGGCTTATTGGAAAATAATTATAGATAATTTGGTTTCTAGTGGTATAGGGTCATTCCCCGCCGACCGATCAATCCTAAAGATCGTGGATAATAGTAGTAACCTTCAACATACGATAGGATTGGGCTATTTATCTAAAAGAACTCCAAGATTTAAAAGTATGAATAAAATTAATGTAATCCTTGATGGATTCTTCGTAGACATTGAAAAATTACATCTTCACCCACTTATAGGGAATGCATCAAGTGCTGATTCACTATACAAGATATACTGCATTTTGAAAGAACTACTAATTAATAAAGAAAATCCTGAAAAGGCTTGTGAGTTTTTGGATAGACATCTAAGAGGAAATCTTACTTTGATGTATGATGGAAAAATCTATTCATATAGAGATTCTACTGGTTTTAAACCACTTGTAAGCGGCACTGACAAAAAAAAATCAATCTCGATAATAGCTTCAGAAAATTCGCTTCGCATTCCTTTTCCAAACATGAATTTTCAAGATGTAAAGCCAGGACAACTAATCAAAATGGATAGTGAAACTGGTCATGAAAAGATACTATCACTTCCTACTACTAGAATAATGATAGATCCCTTTGAATTCATACGAGAATCTCATGTTACTGCGACTATTGATGGAAAAGGAATCTATGAAGTTAGAAAAAGAATTGGAAAAGTACAAGCAGATTTTCTTTCAAGATATTCTGACATTGATATTGAAGCAGCTTATACAGAGCCCGATTATCCCAGACCAATGACCCTTGGTTTTAGTGCAGAGTATAGAAATCACCTTCCAAAATTTGATTTGGGTGAGGCAATAATCAATGATAGATATGATGATTCTGATCGCATGATAGATTTTTCCGAAAATATTAGTAAGAATAAAATGATAACCTCTGGAAAATCATTAAAATACATTCTTAAACATAAAATTACTCAGAAAAAGATTGGTCTGATTCAAGGAACAATTCAAACTGGAATAACTGCCAAAGAAACTATTTATTATTTAAGAAAAGCAGGTGTTAAATCAGTTTCTGTTATCGTTAGCTATGTCCCTACAGTCGATGGACGCCAAGTAGGCCTTTATACGCACAATAGAGAATTGCTTGCTCATAAATACATTGGACAAATACCCTCTCTTGAGGAATTAAATACCAAGATTTCCAACGAATTGGGTGCGGACAAAGTATTTTATAATTCTCCTTCTATTCTCTCGAAAGGTATTGGAATTTCAGAATATAATTTATGGTTTCCTGAATGGGTACGATTTTTAGAATATGACAAAAGATGACATTTAGACGTGATGCTGATCTAAATCATTGGAAGAATGATCCAGTTAAGAAAATCACAATATTGAAAAATCATGTTATAGACGGTATAAACATAAATAAGTTTGAAATTAGACAGTATACACATCATTGTTCCTTTAGAAGAGATCATACAATTTATGCTATCTATATGGAAACCAATAATAATAAGATTGAAACAAAGTATAACCAAGGCATTCAAATGAGTGACGATAATATTGAAAACATAGCACTGTGTATTACAAATCTAAACGGAGTTTATTCAACGATAAATCGTCTACTAATAGAAATTAATAAATAGCGTTCAATTTAAGGGACATTGTTGCTGCAAAGTGGGCTAATTGAGAATCAAATTATGGAGGGGTTGCCTCCAGAATTTTCAAGACTAATAGAAT
>DATCWH010000053.1:0-15348 GCA_036566445.1 Nitrososphaeraceae archaeon | reverse complement strand
TCAAAATCCACTGAAAATAAAGCGGTAGATTGAGTATGGGAATTAGATTGGATGTATTCTGTAATGATTCAAAGTATACCCCTAAAAAAGTCACTTATTGGAGATGAAACAAGATATTCAAATCGGTTCGTCACCATGAAGGATTAATCTACATCACACTAGGTAATTTTGTTGGTGCAACACTTACAGGAATATTTTGGTTATTGCTGGCCGCGTTGCAGGACGTTCATGAATATGGCCAAATAAATTATGTAATAGCAATCGGTTCCTTGGCCTCAGGCATATCGTTGCTTGGTCTTAATACGGCTGTAATGACATTAGTACCACAGGGACATAAACAAATAGATATCCAGGCAAATCAAGTGATTCTAATTTCTGCCACAGTTTGTGCCATAATTGTCTCGCTCTTTAATTGGTTACTCGGACTGTATGTGATGGGAATGACTTTTTGGATGATGTCCTGCTATGAACTTTTGAGTAGAAAGCTATATTCAAAATATGCTATCAACATGATTGGTTCAAGGGCCTCGCAGCTTGTTTTATCAATAATACTATACAGTTTCTTTGGAATTCCAGGAATTATTATTGGATTCATTATTTCTTTTTTCGTTTTTAGCGTTCCGTATTTCAAGACTATACCACAATTTAGTAAAAGATTTGATAAAATAAGAAAAGAGTTTAAAACCTCATTACATCTATATTCATACAATCTCTCCAACGCGTTATTATTGTATCTTGATAAATTAATTATTGCTCCTATCTACGGATATACAATTTTGGGATATTATCAATTGGGTTTTCAATTCCTAATGTTTTTTAGTATGATTTCCGTCAGCTTTTATCAATATTTAATACCTGAAGAGTCAAGTGGAAGGAAAAGAAACAGGCTAAGAATATACGGGATTGCACTTTCTGTAATTATTACTGTACTGGTATTCATTTTTGCACCCGTTATTCTAAAAGTCTTCTTTCCAAATTACATGAATTCGCTTAATTCCATAAGAATTCTGAGTCTGGGCATCATCCCAATGATGATAGCAAGTACACTTAACTCAAAGTTCTTGGCAATGAAACGGACCCGTTATGTTTTATTTTCTTCAATAATCTATCAAGTAACACAAATAATTCTAATTGTTATTCTTGGAAGACAATATGGAATTGATGGAATATCCTTATCTGTGATTATTGCAATGATCTTCCAGATAACGTTCCTTGGTATCATGCATTTCCATCTGGGCAAGAAGAAGGAACAAGATATTTGATTGCTGTCCTTTTAGCTTTTATCATCTCTCTATTTTATGATGTCAAGGAGATATCAATTAGTAAAAGGTGCTAATCATTAAGTCTTGTTTGTTGTAAATTTATAGTTAGGGATTGGCAAGGTTATGAAGTTTATTGTTACAAACTAATGAATTATCATTGTCAGTGTTATGATCACAGTCGTTACTTTGTTCTGTCTTCATACCTACATCAACAGGGTTCCTGTCTCCGGTAAGAGTTAAACTGGTAATGATATTTTGTAAATCATTCAGACACTCACTGTTATTATCACCATTTCTTTGATCATCGCAATCGTCTATTTGCTTCGTATTTATATCGTAATTGATGTTATTATTATTACCAAAAACATCAACTGAATCAAGAAAATTTATGCTTCTGTTAGTACATCCTGCATTATTATTTCCGGCAGCATTTTCATCACATTTTTGATCCTGACCCACGTTAATGTCAAAAGTTACTTTGTTTTTCTCCCCATTTAGGCTAATTTCTTCAGTTGTTGTCTGATCGATTTTAAAGCAAGCAACGTTATTTGTACCTGCGCCATCCTCATTGCAGTCATTATTATTTTTTGAATCCGTTAAAATATTTACCTTGTTTTTAGATGGGTCTATAGCAAACACGTTACTTGCCATAATACTGTTCAACAATGTAGCAACTATTGATAGTACTAAGGGAATCATAATAAATTTTGGATTCATGATTCACTAATTGTTTTAATCTATACTATAAATAAAATTGGGTAGATGATATTCTAAGAATGTTGTGCAATTGTTTTGCGGAAATAGATTCAAGAATTTCTACTAATAGAAAAAACTGAATCTTCAAATATGGAAAATATGGTAAATAATCATAACGAATGTCATTAACAATTTTTGAGATAGAAAAATAATATAGTGTTTCCTATTGCTCGTTCCCTTGGTTTTTATCCAAAGTCCATGGAAACCAGCGACCGATGATTTTTGCCCAATCTACCTTTAATACAAAATAAATTATTACTACCAATGCTGCAATACTTGCAATAGTTACTACGATAGGATAATCTATATCAATGGAATTTGACATGAGATTGGTTACAAATGGTTTTCCAAAATAGATAGCTCCCAAAACGATAATCTCATTTAGGACAAATTTTCCAAGAAATGTTGCTATAGCAAATTTCCATGGGCTGTATTTGGCAAGACCTAATGGGATATACACTATATCATCCGGTATAGGACTAACTGCTGCGATAAATGCGCCTATTCCACCGTACCTGCCTAGTAATCTCTGTAAAGGAACCATTTTTCCCTTAATTTTTGGACTAAGTATATTTCTACCATAATAGCTGGCATAAAAAATAATTAATTTTGCAGATACCGCTCCTATCGTGCTGGAAAGTGCAATCAACGTAGGATCTAAATTACTATTAAATGCGGCAGTAATTAATACGGGAAAATATGGAATAGGCACAAAAACGACTAAACTTCCAACAAAACTAATTAGTAATATACCTAGATATCCAAAATCATCATAAAATGAAAATAATTCATCAATATTCAATTCTTGTCAGAACTTGAATCTCTTACCTAATATGCTCTACCAAAATATACTTCGGTGGTACCTTGATTTGTGCATGCAATACATGATGAAACATTTTTTTTAGCATTAAATGGAATTATTCGAATGTCCGCTGTTGTCTTTTCTTTTACAAGATCTTCACATTCTCTCTTTCCACACCAACTACAAGCTACAAGCCCCCCTGCTGAGTCTAGTATTGAGAGTAGTTCTTCCAAAGTTGCGGCAGTTCTTGTGTTTGATTGAAGATGGTTTTTTGCACTATTAAACATGTTTAATTGTATATTTTGTAAAATAGACAATGTTTGGTTAACAAGTTCTTTTTCTTTGACATAAAATCTTTCCTTAGTATCCCTCCTTATCAATTCGACTTGATTTTCTTGTATGTCTCGTAGTCCGATATTTGCCCTTAAAGGCACCCCTTTCATCTCCCAATCATTAAACTTCCATCCTGAAGTATATTCATCTCTATCATCAGTATATGCGCGGATATTAGAGTCTTTTAATTTTTTTTCTAAATCATATGCCTTTTGTTTCACTATTTCTTTACCTTCGTCCTTATAAATAGGAACAATGATCACCTGTGTTGGTGAAATTTTAGGGGGAAGTATAAGACCCTTATCATCTCCGTGGACCATTATTAAGGCTCCAATAACTCGCCAGGAAATCCCCCATGATGTCTGCCACACAAATTGTTCATCGGTGTCTTTATCTAGAAATTTTATTTCAAAAGGTTTTGAGAAGTTTTGAGCTAAATTATGGGAAGTAGCCATTTGTAATACCTTGCCATCTCCCATTAACGATTCTAGGCAAGTAGTATATTTCGCACCAACAAATTTCTCCTTATCTGACTTCAGTCCAGAGATAGTTGGAATTGCAAGATATTCTTCTATCAAATTTTTATAAACATCAAGTATCATTCTAACTTCCTCATCCGCCTCTATTTCATCAGTATGTGCGGTATGTCCTTCCTGCCAAAGAAATTCTGAATTTCTAATTAAGGGTTTGGTAGATTTTATTTCAGCTCGCAATGCACTATTCCAAAAATTCAATTTTAGCGGTAAATCTCTGTAACTTGATATCCATTTTGAGAACATAGAATATGCAAGTGTCTCTGAAGTTGGTCTAACTGCTAATTTTTCGCCTAGCTCATCATTACCCGACTTTGTCACCCAAAATACTTCTGGCATAAATCCGTCGAAATGATGCTTCTCCTTAGTAAGGAGACTTTCAGGGATTAATACTGGTAGAAAACCATTTTTGTGTCCAGTTCTCTTTAATTCATTATCTAGTATTTCCTTAATAATTTCCCATATGGCATAACCGTATGGGCGAAGGATTATGAACCCTTTGCTTGGTGAATAGTCTGCTATGCCTGATTTGAGTACGCATTGAGTATACCAATCACTGAAATCATATGACTTCTTTACTGTTATGCCTAATTCTTTAGTCAAGTTGCATTACTACGAGGATTGTGGTGATATTATGACAATGGTTCTCCTTTACAATAGACTTTACCCATAATTCTACTATGGAAATTACTGCATACATAACACTGTATGAATCCCAATTCTTTTTTAAAAACTGGACAATCTACAGCTTCAAGCTTCATTCTCTTTAACATTTTTGGACTCACACCCTTTAATTTTAGCTTGCCTTTTTCATCCACCATTCCAATAGCTTGCAATTCTGATTTCGCCTTATCATCTAACTTGATACTTTTCTCAACTCCCTTCACAGGAACAATGAATTTTGTATCAGGACTTTCCGCAGTCATAAATAATTAATGATATTTTGTTGGTGTATATGATGCTTGCTATCTGTACAGGATGTGAAATATTTAAAATCTCAACGACGGCTATTGAGGCAGGTATTACCATACTGTCTAAAAAACAAACTTGAGAATGTGAAATGATTATTTATTTGATGAATGTGAAATAATGTATGGATGATTATTATAGAGTTCTTGGCCTCACCAGGAATGCTTCATTAGATGAAATAAGAAAATCATTCAGAACAAATGCCTTGAAATATCATCCAGATAAAAATAAGAATGTAAACTCTAAGGAAAAATTCATGAAAATCGTCGAGGCATATGAAGTATTATCTGACGCAATTGGTAAGAAAAACTATGATGAATCGATTACTATTAAAAAGAATACTCCACAGTATGACTTTACTTGGACACCTTCTGCTGATTTTGAGAAAGTTTATAGCTACACGAGAATTAAAAACACATACGTTGGCGGAGGAATATGGGATATTGGAGAAAAGGATTCAAAGGCAATGTGGAAGGCAACAATAATACTTCTTGCTTCACTTGCATCAATGGCCCTATTGATATTGTTCCTCCCTTAGATAGATTCATGTCATGGTTACCTGCCCTTTTTGGAAGCCACCTGTTTATTTTTATTAGAGTGTTTATACCAAAAAAAAACGGCAAGGCCTAAATTTGCCACTGAAGTGAATAAGAAAATTGCTGAGTTAGTCAGAATAAAAATCACTAGCCCATAAATCCCAACAATTGTTGCAACGATGGTAAGTATCTTTAACTGATTGCTTGATATTGGCAACCTTATTCAAAGGTTTTAATCAATATAAAAGTTAAACTAATGATGCAACAAATTGAATTTATTTCGTTTTTATATTGCTTTCTACTTATCAAAAGTAGAGTTTAATCTATAGCGGATCGCATATAGGTATCTGTTCCCTCTTATGTTGAGATTTTCTTATCATGTCAGTTATTAATTTTATCTTACTCTTGCTTTGTTTACAGTTATTCAAATCATTCTTTAGATAGCATTGCAAGATAGTATCTATCTCACGGTATGAAAGACCAATTTCTTTTTCTGCGACATGTCCTTTCCAAAATCTAGGGCTGCTAGGTTGATTGAGAATTTGCTCTGATAGTCCTAGTTGCTTTCCTAACAATTTGACTTGACTCTTGTACAGTCCTCCAAGAGGAAGTATATCAGCTCCACCATCACCAAACTTGGTAAAATAGCCGATAAGTAGTTCACTCTTATCAGAAGTACCTAGTACTAAAAGGTTACCGATACCTGCAAAATGATATAGCAATGCCATTCTGAGTCTTGCTGAAAGATTTCCACCGGATTGTTTGTCCATTGGTAAGTTGTTTAACAAAATTTTTTTTGCATGTCCAAAATGAATTTCCTTATATTTGATTTTCATCTCTTTTGCTAGTTGACGAGCATTGTCAATGTCCTTTTTCGGTGTAATTCCTCTTTCTGGCATAATCAGACCCATTATTCTATTTCTTTCTATGGCTCTTGATGCTAGTACAAGACAAACGCAAGAATCAAGACCGCCGCTCAGTCCGATTACTATGCCATTTTTATTCCTCGACCCTACTTGTTCTGAAATAAATCTTGTAATTTCGTTAATAACTTTCCTGTAGTTTAAGTGTAGAAAGTATTCAGACATTGCTATCTTGCAACTGGTGGTTTGGAAAATTTGTTGCTTTGATTCAAATGATAATCAATTGATACCATCGGATCTTTTTGTTTGCCCGTCAATATACCTACTACAACATCGTCCTTTTTAATTATCTCCGCTTTCCTGAGTTTCCTTATTCCCGCAGGGACAGCGCCGGAGGCCATTTCACAATCAAATCCGTTTAGCCCGACCAATGCCATTCCGTCACTCATTTCCTTATCGGAAACTTGTGTAACAATGCCGTTAGTAAAGTCTATCGATCTTAATGCCTTGATCAAATTTGCTGGTTTCCCTATTTGTATTGCAGTGGCTTTAGTATGCGGTTTGATTCTATTCTTATCTTTTTCATCATAATAGTCTTTTATTAGGTTCAAGTCAGGCCTTCCGTTATTCCATGTTAGTTTCATACCTCCAAACAAACCATTGGTTAATTCATAAAAGGTATTTGCTCCTTCTGCATTTACCACGAGTAACCTTGGAATTTTTTTTATCCACCCATGATCGTAAAGCTCCATTAATGCCTTCCCACAACTAGAAGTATTTCCTAATGCACCTCCGGGATAAACTATCCAATCCGGTGGCTTCCAATCCAGATATTCCAGCGCTCTGTATACTATTGTTTTTTGTCCTTCTATCCTGAATGGATTAATAGAATTTACCGTGTAAGCATCTTGTTCTTGGGCTACTTTCAATGAATATGTTAGAGCGTCATCAAAATTACCCTCAATCTCAATCACTTGTGCGCCAAATTGGAATGCCTGACCAAGTTTGCCAGGTGCTATCTCTCCTTTTGGAACAAACACTTCACATTCGATATTTTCATTTGCAGCATACATTGCAGCAGATGCCGAAGTATTCCCTGTCGAGGCACAGATGATTCTATTCATATTTATCATCTTTGCATGTGTCACAGCGGTGGACATTCCATTGTCCTTAAATGAACCACTAGGATTATAACCTTCAGGCTGTAATAGGAGGCAATCGTTATCAATTAGAGAATATTCTGAAACCTTTTTCATTTTGTAAGGTTTAGATTGCCTGCCCTCAGCACCGTCAAGTGAAACTAGAATTTTGGAGCATTGTTCAAAATCTTCTGTATCCAGGTAGGGGAAGTTAATTAGTTCTCGAAATCTCCATACTCCACTCTCATTGTAGATGTTTCCACCATGATTTCTACGTTGATAGAAAACTTGGATTAATTCTCGAGAAAAATTATATTGATAAATAATATCCAAAAATGAGCCGCATTTACAAACTAGTATGTTGTTATTAATTTCGTAAGTAAGATTACATGCAGGGTTGATGCATTTCTTGAATGGATTGCCTCCCATGACAGTCATGAATTATTTCCTAAAAAAAGATATTTAGACGTTTATGGTTTATCGAGTTAGAATAGAAATGAATTCAAACAGGTGGAAAAGCACCACAAGTATAACAATATTTGGAATAGGGTAAACAAGAGCTGCAGAACGAACACCTAAGCGAATCACATGATTCCTTGGCAGGGCAGCCAAAAAATGATTCGTAAATCCTATAATAATAGAGATGTTCTTTGTCTCTCAATATCACATTTTCAAGAGCAGCAGTTTTTGATTCTTTTTCAAAATCTTTATCATCAATAAAATTTCCAAATTTATTTGAAATTTGCTCAAATCCTGAACCTTGTTCTAAGGCCATTTTGTTTCTCCATGCTGTTGACCCAAATTCTTTTGCAAAGGCTTTCCTTAAGATAAACTTTCCCCACTTTTTACTCTTAAATTCTCCTACCTTTTCATTTACGTCAATTGAAATTGCCAAATCGTAAAGCGGTTTTTCTAGATATGGAGTATTGACGGTTACTCCTAGTTTCTCTCCTATTTTTCTTGAAGAAAATCTCATTATTTGCCACAGTTCAACTAGAATTTCCTGTAATTTTCCTAGATCTGCAAAATATCTTTGGAGGTAATTATATCCAGCAAATAATTCATCTGCACCGTCGCCAGTAACTATGCCATCGTATCCATGATATTTGGCCTCTCTTATAGCAAAGAAAAGGACAGAGGAATTTCTAATTTCCAATGGATCGAAGGTCTTGAACATCTTTATTATGTTCGGCACTATCTCAAGAATGTCCTCAAAGTCAACAATACACTCAACGTGATTTTGACTATATTTTTTTGCTATGATCTTTGCATATTTTAGGTCTTGTGAGTTGGGACCTAGAGAGGTTACAATACTTAATTTAGGTCTCATCAAATAACATATGATGCTGCTATCCAATCCACCGGACAAAAGTAACGAATTATCAAGATATTTACTCACAATTTTCTTTAACTTCCGTTTCAAGATCCTCTCTGTGGACGACGATGACAAAATCTGATGTGAACTTAGGAAAATACAAATAAAAATTTGGCTATGAGAGAGTAAAAATTTATTTCATTATCTTGGTTCCATTGTGTTCACGTAATAAGTCTAAACCTTCCTTTGTGATATGGTACTGCTTCGATTTTTTTATTACATATCGAACCATTCTCCCAAGATGATAGTAGATAGATCCTGTAGACAGATCCGTCGCATATTTAATTTGAGAAAAGCCAGCTGCTCCATTGCTATCTGCAATAGCTTGCAAAATCTTAATTCTCGTTCTCCTGGCGCGGAGCTGCGTCTCACCTATCAACGAAAATTTTATGTTGATAAATTATTTATGCCTTTCTTAACAGATTGAGAATATTAAGTAGTAATAAGATACTTTCTGACGTAATTTAAAAATTCTATAGTAATTTTGAAAGAATAACATTATGTGAAGAAGTAAGTTAAAAAAATTGCATCCGCTATATTTTGAATTTTTGATTCTTTTTTTCTAACGGCAAAATTAATAGGCAAAATTAATATAGTCATGGTTTTGGTACAAAAGATATAAATCAACTGGGATTCACGGATGATGAACAAGAAACAACCGATCCTCCCAGTTGGTGTTTAGGTATAATATTATTGACTAGGATTGTATATATAGTTTTTTAGATATTCTAGATTTTTCCTTGCCTTCACTATATATCTCTAGATTGTTGCTAAATTCAAGGCAAAAATTGCATCAAGCCGAATGAAAGCAAAGATAAGAAAAGCATGCTGTGTCAGACTAAATGATCTAGTTCCATAGCTACTCAGTGAATCAAAACAAATGTTGACATCCCTTAAAATACTCAAAACGATTGTCAGATGCGCTTAATGAATTGAATATTTGAGGAGCACAATATAAATAGAAATGATATCTTGTAAAGCATAATGCCCGTCGATCCTGTCTGTGGAATAGAAATGGATGAAGACCTGGCCACTGTTCATGAGTACAATGGAAAGAAGTACTATTTTTGTTGTGAGGGTTGCAAGAGCATTTTTTCTAGAAAGCCCGGGAAATATTCAAAAAATGATAAATCGTAACTGAAGATTGTTATATCAATTAGTTTTTCTTGTCATAACTAATTAACCTAATAAAAGATATTCAATATTATTAGTAATTCACCATTGTCATACTACAATATTGAATTGGTTTGCAACAAATGTGGGTTATTAAACAACAGAATATCGAATTTAAAATCTGTTCGCGATATGTTAAGGCCTATTAACAGTACTTGCAAGAATTGTGGAATTTCATTAAATCCATTTGACTTTGACATATCTGCTGAAAGAAGATATGAAAAATTTGTATAAAATTTTCTAACAAAATTTGTTGTATGGCTCAATACTAAAGAATGTAAGATAGGAAATGTGAAATTCGATCTTCAAATAATTGCTAATCATTAGACTTTCCTGGGTGTTACAAGTTCGAAATCCTTCTCACTGGTTATCTTGTAATAAGAATCAGCCTGAATGGTAAATAATCCCACTTCTATGACACCTGGAATATTTTTAATATCTCTTTCAGTCTCTTTTAAATTATCATATTTTGGTAACAAAGTATCGTAAATTATGTTGCCATTTTCAGTTATGAACGGATAACCTTTATTCAACATACGCATCTTTGGTAAACCTCCAATTTTCTCCAGTTCCTTTATTACAAAATTTCTCCCGAATGGTGTAACCTCTACGGGAATTGCTATATTAAATTTGTCAACAAATTTGTTAGCTTGAGCAATGATTACAAATTTTTGTGAAGATGAAATTAAGATTTTCTCCTTTAGAAGAGCGCCTCCTCCTCCTTTTATCATATTGTAATCTGAATCTATCTGATCAGCACCATCCAAGACAACATCAATTTTTCTACTCTTGTTTTGGTCCACTATTTTTAACCCTATGGATTCGGACACAATTCTTATTTGAAGAGACGTAACAATAAATTCCAAGGAATCTTTATATCCAAAAAGAGCAAAATTGCGCACAATATTTTCTACAGTGCTACCGCTGCCAAGGCCTATAGTACTTCCTTCAGTAATGTATCTCTTGAATATATCCTGTGAGAGTTTGACGTATTTGTTATCTTCAGCTGATCGATCACTTTTCTCACTGGAACTCATGTGGTTAAGAGAAACCATTCATGTCTACTTTAATCTTTACAAGAAATTTTAATTGGAAATTATTCGCATTACCTTTCTTGCTTTCAGAAATAGCCTTAACTGAAAAACTACGCATTGCATCTAATTGAATTGACAACGAGTATATATACGAAGTATCAATGAATATTCGTAGAATGTCTGAAATGAGTGGTGCTAAAGCACTAATGCATTCCCTGGAAAAAGAAGGTGTTGACATAGTTTTTGGACTTCCAGGCGGGGCAAATTTACCAATTTACGATGCACTCGTTGACGCTAAGTTTAGACACGTTTTGGTAAGACATGAACAATCTGCTGCTCATATGGCTGACGGTTATGCCAGAATAAGGAGGAAGGCTGGAGTCTGTTTGGCAACGTCAGGACCAGGCGCAACAAACTTGATTACAGGAATAGCTACTGCCTATGCAGATTCTTCACCGTTAATTGCAATAACTGGACAAGTTCCGATGAACATGATTGGAAAAGACGCTTTTCAAGAAACTGATATTATTGGTGTTGCTAATCCATGCACAAAATATGCCTTTCAACCCAGATTTGCAACGGAGATTCCAGAGGTTGTAAAAAAATCATTCTATATTGCAGAAAGTGGTAGACCTGGACCAGTTCTAATCGATATCCCAAAAGATGTGCAGCAGGACGTTACTAATATACAATATCCGGATCTCATAAAAGTAAGGGGATACAAACCAGCAATTGATCCCGATTTATCTAATCTAGGAAAGGCCGTTGAACTATTAGTCTCGTCTGAACGGCCAATTATTATGGCTGGTGGTGGAGTTATTTTGTCAGGTGCTTTCTCCGAACTTCAGGCAGTAGCTGAACTAATTATGGCCCCAGTTGTTACCACATTTAAGGGCAAAGGAGCTTTTCCTGAAAATCATCCGCTAGCAATGGGCCCTATAGGAATGCATGGCCATGCAGAAGCAAATAGGATTATACTTGAAGCAGACTGTATACTTGCAGTTGGCGCAAGATTTTCAGATCGTTCCGTTGGAAGGTTCGATGAATTTGGTAAAGGTATGAATATCATACATCTCGACATAGATCCTGCTGAAATTGGAAAAAACAAGTCAGTAGATATTGCTATTGTTGGTGACGTAAAATCAGCACTCAGAACTATGGTTAAGATGTTATCAAAGGCAGTTACCAAAAAAAATACTGAGAATCCTTGGCTTAAGAGGAGAAAAGAGCTCATCGATTATTTTTCACAAAATATAAGAGATTACCCTAGAGAGTTGACTGCCAGAAAAGCACTAAAAAAATTGAGGGAATTATTGCCTCCAGAGTCTATTGTAACAACAGAAGTAGGTCAGTGCCAAATGTGGACCTCACTACACTTTGATGTTATCTCACCTGGTACCTTTTTTAGCTCAACTGGATTGGGAACAATGGGATTTGGCTTTCCAGCATCAATTGGAGCAAAGGCAGCTAGACCAGATGTACATGTTGTAGATGTTGCAGGGGATGGATCATTTAACATGACTGAAAATTCGCTAGCAGTTTCAGTATTAGAAAATTTGCCAGTGATTGTATTTTTGCTGAATAATGACATGTTAGGAATGGTTGCTCAATGGCAGAGAACTTTTTATGACAGGAGGTACATGGGCGTTCATCAAAAAAGTTGTCCTGATTATGTTAAGATTGCAGAAGCGTATGGGGCAAATGGAATGAAAGTTCAATCTATGGGTGAGTTAGAAAAAGCAATAAAAAGTGCTCTCAGAACAGACATTGCAACGGTGATTGACATTACAATCGACCCTGAAGAGGACGTATATCCTTTTGTTGCTCCGGGTACTGGACTTAAAGATATGATAACAGGGGCATGATACATGAGCTCAAGAGAATACCGGAACAAACCGTTGTATATCATTTCGTCTCTGGTTGAAAATAAACCAGGAGTGCTATTTCGTATCACCAATCTCTTTCGTGCAAGAAATTTCAATATCGAAAGTATAACAGTAGGAATTACAGAAAAACCGGATCTGTCCAGAATGACAATTACAACAAGGATAGACGAACCTATTCTTGATCAATTAGTGAAGCAGTTGAGAAAACTTATTGACATTGTGGAAGTAGAGGTTCTAGATGTAAACAATACTGTTTATAGAGAGTTAGCCCTGATAAAGATAAGAGCGAAAGATTTTACGAATAGAAATGAAATAATAAATTTTGCTAATGTGTTTAGAGCAAATATCTTGGATATTGGGAAAGAATCTGTAACAGTAGAGGTTATTGGAACACCCGATAAAATAGATGCATTTAAGAATCTAATCATACAATATGATATAGTTGAGATGGCACGGACCGGAGTTTCCGCACTTCAGCGAGGAGAATAATATATGGAGACTCAAAAAGTAAGGATATTTGATACAACATTGAGAGATGGTGAGCAGACTCCGGGTGTTACTATTACGCCAGAACAAAAATTGAATATTGCAATAAAGCTATCCGAACTGGGAGTTGACACAATCGAAGCTGGATTTCCAGTAGTATCTGACGGTGAAAAGGAAGGAATTAAGAATATTGTAAAACAGCAATTAGATACAGAAGTCTGTGCCTTGGCAAGAACTGTTAAATCAGACATCGATTCAGCAATCGACTGTGGCGTCAATTATGTTCATACATTTATTGCTACTTCGGATATTCATATGCAATACAAATTAAAAATGTCCCGGCAACAGGTTCTAGAGAAGGCACTATGGGCAGTTGAATACGCAAAGGCTCATGGATTAAAAGTAGAGTTTTCTGCAGAAGATGCTACAAGATCTGATAGGAAATTTCTTATTGATGTATTTAAGGCAGTGACTGAAGCACGTGCAGATAGAATAGATATTCCAGACACCGTTGGATATTCAACCCCCGAATATATTACATCACTCGTTCAGGAAATAAGAACAAAGATGGATACTCCAATTAGTGTTCATTGTCACAATGATTTTGGTCTTGCAGTTGCAAACTCTATTGCCGCAATTAATGTAGGAGCATCTTGTGCACATGTTACTGTTAACGGAATAGGTGAAAGGGCAGGAAATGCTTCTCTAGAAGAATTCGTTATGGCTTTACAGTGTCTGTATTCTAAAAAACACAATATTAAAGTAAACTTGCTATATGAAATTTCAAAATTCGTTTCAAATACAATGGGAGTTATAGTTCAACCAAATAAGGCAATAATTGGAGAGAATGCTTTTGGCCATGAATCCGGCATTCACACACACGGCATCATCAATAATCCACTAACCTACGAACCAATTAGTCCTGAGCTAGTCGGTAGAAAAAGGTGGCTTCAGGCAGGGAAACATGCAGGGGCTCATGGGATTCGTGCAATTTTGAGTGATTTTGGAATTGAACCTACTGAAGAACAATTACATAAAATTATTGAGAAGCAAAAAGACATAGCTGACACAGGCACATCTATTACTACTTCACAACTTTTGTCAATTGCAGGTGAGGTAATTGGGAGCACCAAATTTGAAGAGAAATTCAAGCTTTATGATTTTCATATTGTTACTGGGATGAATATCATTCCCACAGCAGTAATAAGATTGAATACACATGGAAAAGACTTGGTGGCGTCAGAAACGGGTGTTGGTCCTGTAGATGCAGCACTAAAAGCAATACAAAAAATTGCGGTAGATATGGCAAATATTCGCATAAGGGAATATCGCCTTGAATCTATTACTGGAGGGTCAGATGCAATGGCAGGGGTTTCTATAAAGGTCGAAGATCTAGATGGTAACGTTGTTTCTTCCCGAAAATCAGGCGAAGACGTGGTAGTCGCATCAGTAGAAGCAATGATAGATGCAATAAATAAAGTAATGTTAAGAAAGGTACTGTATTCAAAAAATTAAAATCTATTTAGTTTAGGTTCATATGTATTGACAAGATTTCGTATTTCCTTAGTTGATGGCGACGGAATTGGTCCTGCTCTTGCCCATTCCGGACAGATACTACTTGAGAAAATTACTGACTATTCTGGGATAAAGTTTGATATAATTAACATAGAAGCAGGAGACAATGCGTTGATGAAGTACAACAAGGCTCTCCCGGATTTTTCGTTTGAAAGCATAAAAAAATCAGACGTTTGTCTTAAGGCACCTGTAGGAGAACATGCAGCAGATGTAATTCTTGTCCTAAGAAGGCATTTTGATCTTTATGCTAATATCAGACCGTCAAAGTCATATCCAAATGTAAAATCTCTTCATCCATCGGTGGATCTAGTAATTGTCAGAGAAAATACTGAGGATGTTTATTTGGGATGGGAATTTCCCATAGGAGACGATGCTGTGATAGGTTTAAGGTTAACAACCGCAGAGGCGTCAAGAAAGATCGCTGAATATGCCTTTGAAGAAGCGTTAAGGAGAGATGCTAAAAAAAGGGTTGTTTGTGTTCACAAGTCAAATGTTATGAGAATTGGAGATGCCATGTTCTCTAGAATTAGTAAGGATATTTCGAAGAAGTATCCTGATGTGGGGTTTACTGAATCCTATGTTGACGCATGCGCCATGAATTTGATTAGAAATCCTGAAAAATTTGA
>DATCWH010000021.1:0-18147 GCA_036566445.1 Nitrososphaeraceae archaeon | reverse complement strand
GCGGCACCGATAACAGCCCCCAATACTTGGCACGCAATAGTCAGTGCCGCTACTTTTCCACGCATTTTTCTTGATACTAGAAATGCTATTGTAACAGCCGGATTAAGCTGAGCTCCAGAGCGAGCGTTAATAGCATATACTAATGCAGTTAAAACGAAAGCATGAACTAAACCTAATACAGCCATTGCGAGCTGTCCGAGGCCTACTATTCCAACTAGTTTGTTGGGCCCAGAATATACAGTAGCTGCTGAACAAATAACGAAAACGAAGATGAATGTGCCAACAATTTCAAACAGATATCTACTTTTTGATCCAGCGGCCAATCTCTACATTCCTTATAAAATATTACGGTCATAAAGGGGATACTCAGATTGTATTAATTAAAGACGTTAATGCTACTGATATGAAAAGCAGTGAATGACTCAGTCATTAGAAGGCTGTTGGAAGTTTACCGGAAACATAAAAAGACTGCTGATTAGTCATGTGTCTAAAAACCACTCCTTTTCTAGCCTCTAAAAATAGTAAAATTTTCAAGTGACTCTGAGCACAACCAAAGTGGTCTCTTTGGGGTAACACTTTTGGCATAATCGGGATTAAAAAGGGTGCTTCCTTCTTAGGCACTAATTAATGAACGAACGAACGAAGATATTATCTATCTATCTATCTATGAATACTTTGCCTAAGTTACAGAAAAACTTGCCGTAGTTGCCCTTCTAGGGCCTAAAACCCCCTAGTTATATCAGTATATTAATCAGAATTAGTCATAAATAATAGTATAAAAATTTTATTAATTACATGAATTTTGAATAGACTAATCACATGCATTACTGCTCAATTGTTTCTTCAAACAGATTTTTTCTAACTTTAATCGGTACATCAAAAAATGCAGCTAAGGCAATGGAATCGGAGGCACGATAATTTCTTAAAGTGATTATTTCCTTCCGAGTTTTGAAATAAAGGTTAGACCTTAATACAGGACCATTTCTGTAAATTCTTACTTCAACCAATAGTAAATCCTGTAAGGATGATATTTCTTCAATAAGGTTATAAATTGTAGGGATAGTACTTTTGTCTCCTTCTTTGAATCTCAGGATATGCCTTGCGACTTCTCCAGAAAATGCACGCATAGGAAATTCTCTTCCGTCATCAGATTTTAAAGTAAGAAGTCCTTCAAGACCCAGTTTATCAACGAAACCAACAAAGCTTATCGAGGCTGTAACAAATCCTTCACTTGTGAAAGTTTCGCCCATATTTTTTTTTATACACCGGTAAATTTAGACTTTATCCAAAACGAGCACATGGTTGTTTGAATTAACTTAATATAGATTGAATTGTTTTTTATTATTCAATTTACCTTTGGTTGTTCGCCATGTTTGAGAATTATGAGTCCCTGCGAAATAGAGGTATTCGCATTATTTCAGTCGGTGTTTTTTCCATAATTTTTGCTATCTCTCTATATTCATTATTTAGTTCAAATCAATCATTATCAGACATAGCAAAATTGTATAACTTGGCGATTGCCGTTATTTTCTTAATATTGGTTTCGCTGTTCGCCATTGGATATGGATCTTATTTGATACTTCACTCTGAATCATTGAAGCTGGAGCCTAAGAAGAGTTATCTTGGATACATTTCTATAATTTTGACAAACAAGACTTACTGGAGAATATTTATTGTTTCATCTATTGTTTATGGGGTTTTCTTTGGTTTCTTATCTCAAATTCTTATTTATCATGATGATGTTGTAGGAAATACTGCCCCATCTGTTTTTGTCACACTGTGCTGCAATTATCCCGGATATGTTCCAATGATCACGATAGAACTGACAGAATTATTTTCCATTTTGATAATTCCGTTGAATCTAATACTTGCAATAATCGTCTCGTCTTTAGTTGGTTTTAATTTTGCATTAAATGTAAGCTTTCTCAGGATGTTTAAAGATCAGTCTCAAAGAAAATTTTCAATTGTTTCAACTTTTGGCATATTCAGTGGATTATTCATAGGTTGTCCAACCTGTGCAGGAAGCTTATTTTCAGTCATTGTGGGATTTGGTACTAGTGCCGCGATCTCTGTACTTGCTCCTTATCAAAGCCTATTTATTGCAGTAAGCATTCCAATTTTGGTTGGAATGCCGCTTTTGATTATACGTAAGATAATGAAAAATCAGACTTGTGATATTATAGGTAATTAATAGAATTATCAGGAAAAAGGAGTCTTATTTTGAATTGCAAAAGCAACCATTAAGCCAGGTTTTTATTCAAAAATTGTAAGGGTATTGGTTTGTTCTTTTAAAATTTTTTCAAATTTCAAAATATCGAGATCCTTGAACGGTCCCATTTTAGGTAATTGTGGAGGCTCTTTTAATTTTTCTAATATGCCCCTTGAAATTAACTCCGTCTTTAATTTTTCACGCAATTCTGGATGACATAACTTGCTATGAAAAATACTTCCCCAACCTTGTGAGAACATCTCCTTAATATGCAAATCTCCTTTTTCCTCATGAAAATGTGGATTTCGTGTTTCAATTTGCAATACCTCTACTCCCTTCTCCATAGTGTCCTTATGTTCAGGCGGGGTAATTCCACCGAATTGCTCCAACAAATTAACTATTTCATAGGGTTCGATGGAAAAACCAGACGAGTAGGTTAATAATTCTGCCAACTGAATAGACATGCAATGCTCTCCAGAATTTCCTGTTCTGATAACCTCTGTTTCAAATCCAGTATAGTATGATATCATCAAATTCAAGAATTGATTTGTCATTTCAGAGACCCTGCCTAGTTTGGAAAATCTTACACCCGATTCAGAAATCTTTGGCTTGTATATCCAGGAGACACGAACCATGGTGTAAGGTGTGTGAGATAACGCAATCCCCGACGAAAATATTTTTGTGTATTCATTCACTGCACCAGGCACATAGTTATCAGAATCAACGAATCCAACATATTTTTTTCCCATCATTTTGGAAAGAAGCATGCCAATGAACATCCCCTCTCCTTTCCCATTACGTATTTTATTCTCAGAATCAAAGAGATCTGTATATCCAACTTCTTCTAAAGCCTTGACAAGTCCTGGATCCTTTTGATGTATAATTACTGATTTTTTTTCTGCGAATCTGTTAAATTGTTCAAATGCCTGTTTTTCTAGTTTATACCTATCAATTGGTTCTCTAGGACTATTTGATACGATTATTGTTAAACAATCATGAGGTACACCGCTTAGTACTCCTTCTAAAAGCTTTAAACGTTCTCCTTTTATAGGAATCACAATTGACATTTCTGTTTCTATTTTGGAAATGATTTCATCATCAATAGAACGAATGACTTCAGACTCAGTTTTCGGCTGTTTGTTTTTGTATCCAGAATCCAGTTCGTACACACGTTGGACTCCATGTAGACTTACCGATCCGAATCTTTCTGTAAATCTCGGGACATCAAGCTTCATATCTTTGATCCAGTTATGCCATATTTATTGCAAGTCTATATAAATCAATAATATTTTACCTAAAATTGAAAATAATGATATCATGTCTTCCGATTATATCATACTATCTAAAATTTTTAGAAATGCAAAGGTAACGATCATATTTTATTGGATTTCCAAATTTGATCTTTGTGATTGGCTTGTTGAAAACTGGGATTGGCATTACGCCAAATCTCTTGTTAGTCGATAAATTTATTTAATTTAATCATTCACACATTTTTAGCTCGATTAGGCGCAAATAATTTCAATTGTCATTGTCCAGAGATCCTTAATCTTGGCAATTTTTCAGCTCTTTAATGCGCAAAAAGAGCATATTCCTAACGGATTCTAAAATTATTCCTAAATAATAAGCAAATTGGAATAATAATATCATGATTGGTTACACCTTATTAACTGTTGTTTCATATTTTATTGCTAATTACCTTGGTTTAGTAAAGTATAGTATTAGCTAAAGAACAAATTACTTTTTTCAATTACCACAGAATATGAGCACCCCAAATTATGCTAGGACTTATTTCAAATTTACACTTCTATGAACAAAGTACCATTTTCTACCACGACTTTGTGACTCTGCAATGGTTTTAATTGTTGCGGAAACGAGATCAAACTTCCTGTCTTAATATCCCATTTTGCCCTATGCCACGGACACGTTAATTCACTATTGTTCAATTCTCCCTCGTGAAGCTCTGCCCCAGCATGGGTACAAATATTGTCAATCGCGTAATAATTTCCGTCCAATTTAGTTAGTACTATCTCCTTTCCACTTGCTGTTATATGCACTAACTTGCCTTCTTGAACATCTGAAGTTTTTCCCACAACTACCTTTGCCATTAACATAAAAATGATTCTGTATTATTTTAAGTTAATTTTCTCGCTGTCTAATATTTAGATATCTTAATATACAATATTTCAACTTTTTAATGATAATCAAGAATGAGGGCAGATGACAAAGATTGAATATTCTGATCAACTTGAATCAATTACTAATAAGAATCTGATCTGGATAGATATTCAAAAACCCACCAGAAAAAAATTAAAAATGTTGGAGGGAAAGTATTCATTTCATGAACTAAATATTGAGGATTGCCTTTCCAAAATACAAATACCAAAAATTGACAAATATCAGGATCATATTTTTATAATTTTACACTTTCCAACTCAGGATAAAGATAAGAGTATTCCACATTCCACTCAGCTTGCAATATTTGCGGGCCCTAATTATCTTATTACAGTTCAGCAAGGAGAACTGAAACCAATCATTGAAATGTTCAATCTCTGTAAAGATAACGAAAAACAGAAGGAAACGTTCATGGGATCTTCATCGGGTTATCTATTACACAGTATAATTGATCTTATGGTTGATGAATTGTTACATGTTTTAATGAAACTTGAAGGAAATTTAGATGACATAGAAGATCTAGTATTTGATGAGAAAGTTGCCGTAGCAACAGACATTTCATTATTGCGAAGAGAGATAACAACTCTTAGGCGAGTAGTGGTTCCATTGAGGAGAATTATATTGGAGCTCAGCAAAGAAATGCAAAGATTTTCTGAAGAAGACTTGACTGATTATTACGATGATGTCAAAGATCATACTGAAAAAGTTCTTGAAGTTCTTGAAGAATCTAAAGAAACAATAGAAATTTTTAAGGATACTGATTTCATGTTAAGTACAGAAAAATCAAATAAGATATTGTCTCTTCTTACCATTCTATTTACTCTTTCCATACCTGTGACAGTTATTGGTACATATTATGGAATGAATATTAACTTACCAGGCGGTATTGTCACTGGCAGTCCTGATTTTCTTGGTCCATATACTTCGTTCATAATTTTACTAATAATTGCTTTAGTCCCTTCATTAGTAATGGTTTGGTATTTTAAGAAATTGGGATGGTTTGGATGGTATTAATAAAAATACTAAATTATGACTAAAGGGTGTGATTTTTAGTTGGACCTAATTCCTATGTTCAATTAAAGACGTTAAGTCTATGTTGAAGAATGTTCGTAGGATGCCCAGATATGATTCAACTGGAGGCGGAATTTCATCCTCACACGATACTTTCATGTTCCACGCATTTATCCAGATAATCATCGCGTATAGGATGTTGAGAAATCTCTTATACTGAGCTGGCACAACATCCAAACTTTCCAAATATTTGTTTCCTAACAACCATGCTGCAGTAAAGTCCAGACATTTCTGACCGTAAATAGCCATGATTTGTTCTTCAATACCCCTTGCGAACCTGAAAGGTGTACGGGACACAAAAAAGGGAAAATCAATTTTATCTGGTATAATTAGACCCGGTGGAGACCATATCGAAATTACTCTACTGCCATCTTTTAAATCTGTAGAAAATTTTTCTATCATCTTTTTTATGATTCTGTCATCATTAAACCAAAAAAGGAACACATTACCATCAGACATATCTACTCTCCGTATATCGTTAATGATCACTTTAACGTTTTTTAATACTTGAGTCTTTTCTGCTATTTCTTTTACCGCTGTTTTTCTTTTTTCAATACCTACAGCCTTCTTCACGTTATATTCCATCGACGCGATATATACCGCATTACTATTTCCACAACCAAGATCATAAAAAATATCGTTCTTATTAAGACGTACGAGTTCGAACATTCTTCTTATCACATTATCTGGCAATTTGATATTATTGCCTTTAAGAATTGAACTTGGCAAAGTAGAAATAAATTCATTAATGTTCATTGAATTTCACCATATTCTGTGATAGACTATCGATGTATTATATAAATACGGAACTGGGATAAAAAATCTCTAAATTGAATAGATTTCAATGAATTGACACTGAAAGTTAATAACAGACGTTTAGTTTTTACTATCTGTGAACTGCGATTATTGCGGTCATGTTTATGTAGCACATGAACTAGAAAAGAATAAAAATAGAAAAAACTTACTATTCGACGTAGGTAAGTGCTTGATAATGGGATGTAATTGTGCTAGTTATGTTGATAAAATAGAAAAGATCGACGAAGAACTATTATGAATTCACTTCCTTTAGTTTCTACAAATTCTATGAATTATTTTCTATTGACGCAAAATCCTAAGACTTAGTAAATCAAACATGATAAATCAATAATTAACTGGATATGAAAAATATCAAACTTTTAAATCTAATATTGCCGTTTACATCCCTCGGTCTAATTTACGCGACTATGCTTATTGGTGTTTATATTTCTTCTTTAAATAGAAGTGTAGCATGCCCTGAATGGCCCTTATGTCCAAATGGTTTTGGGTTTCCTCCGGAGAAATTCTTCTATGAACACTTTCATCGACTTGTGGCTATAACTGGTGCTATCTTTACCGGCATATACTTAATTTTTATTAGAAAAAGTTATTGGAGGTTAAATAAATTGGTGGTGATAATTGTTACCTCATTGATTATTATCCAAATTGTTATGGGAATTTTTGTTGTATCATCCAAATTGAATCCTATTATAGTTGCAATTCATCTCTCAACAGCAGTAACAATTTTTTCCCTTATTTTTGTTCTACTTAGAGAATCATATATTGAAATTAAAAGAAAAAACATTGATGTAAAATGAACAATGATCCTTTATTTTGATAATAAAAATTGATTTGGCAATACTAAATTATAGTGATACTTGATGTCAAATTTTATATTCCTGGTGGGAAGTATATTAATAGACGAAAAAAATTTCTATTCATATATTGATTCTAGATTACTTTATTTATTAAATCAGTTTGGAGCTAGAATTGATAGCCGGAATTATGAAGCTGTCAAGAACGATATCATAAAGAATAGGAAATTGGTAAAAGATGAAATTGAAGAATTAGTTATTCAAATTTGTAGGGCATTGATGCCAACAGGATACGAAAAAATGATTTTAAAATATATTCTTTCTTCAATAGAATTTGCTCAGAAACACTTTTTGTATCCATATAATGACGCAATAACCACACTCGAAATTCTTTCCAAAAATTTTAAGATAGGAATTATTGCCAGCCAGAAAATATTAAGAATCTTGGAAGAATATGAATTAGCCAGGTACTTTGATTGTTGTATTTTCTCATACGAAGGGAATAGGGAACGGCGTAAAGAAATTTTTAAATTGATTTTAAATATGTTGAAAAAGAGACCAGGAGAATCTGTATTGGTTGGAGACAGACTCGATACACATATACAAATCGCAAATACGTTGGGAATGATTACAATAAGACTTACCAATTCTATTTTTGACCTACAAGAGGCTACAAATGAAAATGAGATTCCAAAATTCACATTAAATAATTTAAGGGAACTTGTCAATACAAGTCTAATCATTAATCCAAACTAAGTCATTTATGTCATCTTAAAGACTAGTCAAATTATTCTTTAATGTTTTTGAGTACTTTATTCATTTCATCCTCACTTAATCTATGGGTTGAATCAAACATAGAATGGATTGCACCTCCACTATCGCCAGCCTTTCTTGGTACTATATGTATATGTAGATGTGGTATTACTTGTCCTGCATCTTTACCATTATGGATAGCTATTAAAGTACTCTGTACACCTGTTGCCTTTTCTATGGGAGGTAATATTTTGTGTACCAATTTAAACAAATGGGTTATTTGATCAAGTTCTATTTCTTGTAACTTTGTATAGTGTTTTTTTGTAATAACCAGAGTATGTCCGGCTGTCAATGGAAAAGCATCAAGAAATGCAATTGCATTTTCATTTTCATCTATTATCTTGGCATCAATTTTCTTTAGAGCAATCTTACAGAATACGCAGTTATCGGCAGTTTTTGCATTCATATTATTTTACTGTTCTATCAAATAATAAAATATTTCTAATCTTTAGTAGCCTTCCTTGATAACGATATTTATGATGAAGTATTGAAAAGTGATGTTATGTGCTTTGCTGCTACATATTTGTTTATATTATTATTTATGGTAACCATTGGTCGTTCCTTATCAGTAAGAAAACCTATTATCTGTGGATTGAAGTTATGTTTTCTTAGATCTTCCAAAATTAGTGGTGCCAAATCTTCACTTGAAATTATCAAATGACATCCATTCATAGACGCTGTTGAATTAGACACAAGAAATTCATCTGTTGCAAACCTAGCCAATTCCTCATATTTTATTGGAACTTCATTTACTACTATGTGAGAATTTGAAATTTTAGCCAAATTGATCAATGCCAAAATCCCATCCGAACCAACAGGAAATACACCTACAATGTTCGCGTTAGCATCAATTTCTTTTCCAAAGTCAGGACAATATTTTGAAATTATCTTGCCCAGGGAAAACCTGGGTTGTGTTAATGATTTTATTATTTCATTCTTGATGTTAATGTCAATTGATTCATGCTTACCTATGATGGAATTCATTTCACCAATCTGACTTATTGTATAAATGCTCAACGGCGTTAACGAACCAAATTTATCAGTCAATATTACTACCATACCGGGTTGAGTGAGATCATATCTCACTGGCAATTCTTTGGTAGAGTGAGCATATGCTGTCGCTCCAAAGAAAAGTTTTCCTAATTTAAGGGAACTATAATCGTCAAGTAACAAATTGTATTTTGCTGCAAACATGTCGTTATTTGTTCTTATTCTGTCCAGTAGATTCTCGTCTGGTGCGTCATATATCGGTATTATTCTAAAACCTGAAGTACATCCAAGCAACAGGAGATTTTCGAGTGCTGAAGCTAAGGCAATTGAAGTATTAACCATTGAATCTGGTTCTTCATCAGGATCAATTAGTTTTCCAGACGAAATATTGACAGCAGTATACCCCAACTTAGTTCCTCTATGTGTGTCAATGTAGTCGACCAGTCCAAATTGTGATTCATACTGTGATGTGGTAGATAGTACCAATCTTCTCAGCTGGTGTTTAGGAGGGTTTTTACCAAAAAAATTACTTAGAAGATGGGACAGACTTTGTTGATCTTCTGCCACTTCATTGTGAATTCTCATTAATGAAATAATTTTCTTGTTTTTGAAACCCTCTGAAATTGATTCATTCACATTGTATGTTCTTCGTGTTATATCGGGATTTTTTCCGCTATAGTGGAATGAATCAAACCATGACATGTTGGCCCATGAATTGTGCTTTATCCTCTCAAAAGATTTCACTAATGAAAAATGATCAACCTCATTAGAGCAATTTGATACCCATCCAATTGGATCGAAACCTAGATTCTGATATTTGAATATATTTTGCCATAAATCATGAGCCAAAAACTAAAACCCCCCCATATCACTCATATACAACACTAATAATGAATCTTCCTAATGGATAAAACCTCCTCAAGTATAATTAAGTTAGTTAGCTTTATTAATTTAAACCGAAAAAAAGAATAATAATTATAAGTCTATTTTTCTCAAATTAAAATAATGCAGATAAACCATGATGATCAGAAAGCACAGGATGCTTTGATGAGCGGAATAAGGGATATTGCCAAAGAAGTAGAATCAAAACCTGCCACTGAGATACTAAAATGGGGATTCAAGAAATATGGTGATAAAATGGTACTTGCGTCAAGCTTCGGTGCTGAAGATGTTGTATTAATTGATATAATGTGCAAAATTAATAGGAATCTTACTAGAGTATTTACCTTGGATACTGGTAGACTAAACCAGGAAACTTATGATCTTATTGATAAGACAAGAAAAAAATACAGTATTAAAGTTGACGTGTATTTCCCAAATGCAAGTGAAGTTGAAGAGATGGTCGCAAACAAAGGAATGAATCTAATGTATGAAAGCGTGGAAAACAGGAAATTATGCTGCAATATTAGAAAGATTGAACCATTGAAAAGAGCGTTAAAACAATTCGATTGTTGGATTACTGGACTTCGTCGGGAACAATCAGTAACTAGAAAGAAGATAATGAAGATAGAGGTTGACACTTTGAACAACAATATTATTAAATTAAATCCGTTGGCCGACTGGACTATTGATGAAGTTTGGGAGTATATTCATGAGAATAAAATTCCATATAATGAATTACATGATAGAGGGTATCCAAGTATTGGCTGTGAACCTTGTACAAGAGCTGTTAAGCAAGGCGAAGATCCCAGGGCCGGAAGGTGGTGGTGGGAAATTAATTCTCATAAAGAATGTGGTCTGCATTGGAAAGAAGGTAAATAATGATTATTGGCAACTAGCCTAGTTTTACCACATGGTGGTAAATTAATTAATAAATTCATTGAAAAAAATTATGACGATCTGAAGACTTTTGAAGTATCTTCTGATATTAGAAATGATGCTGAAAATATAGCTACGGGTGTCTTTAGTCCTCTTGAAGCTTTTATGATTGAAGAAGATTTTTTGAGCGTCCTAAAAGAAGGACGATTGAATAATGGTATTCCATGGACCATCCCTATCATTCTTGATGCAGAAAAGGAGATTGCAACGCAAATGAAGAATTTAAAAGATGTTGCTCTTTGTTCAGGTTGCACACAATTTGGTATAATGCATGTAGAGGAAATTTATGGATATAATAAAGAGAATGTGGCAAATGCAGTATACGGTACTACTGATGTTAATCATCCCGGGGTAAACCGATTATTTAAGATGAAAGAATTCCTAGTCGGCGGAGTAGTGGAAGTTTTTCATTTGAAAGAAAATGATGAAATCCAAAAGTTTAGAATGCATCCATCGGAAACACGTTCTGAAATTGTCAAGCGAGGTTGGAAAACAGTCGTAGGATTTCAAACTAGAAATGTACCTCACGTTGCTCATGAAATGCTTCAAAAAGCTGCTCTGAATATTTACGACGGATTGTTTATCAACCCACTAATAGGCAAAAAAAAGATAGGCGACTTCACTGACAATCTAATAATTAATGCCTACGAGTCGTTAATCATGAATTATTTTCCTAGAAATAGGGTACTGTTTTCAACTATCCATACAACAATGAGGTATGCGGGTCCACGTGAAGCTATACATCACGCAATTATGCGGAAAAATTTTGGATGTACACATTTCATCGTAGGCAGGGATCATGCTGGCGTAGGTAATTATTACCACCCATTTGCAGCCCAGAAAATATTTAATGAATATCCTGATTTGGATATCACACCAGTTATCTTTCCATCTTTTTATTTTTGTAAGAAATGTATGTCCTATGCTAACGAAAAAACATGTCCCCATGGAGTAGAATCAAAAGAAGAACTGAGTGGAACTATGATTCGAAAAATGGTAAATTCGGGTAAAATGCCAGAAAAACATTTAATGCGCCCAGAAATATCAGAGTTAATTCTTAAATCAGAAAAACCATTTGTAGTTGAATAAATCTTGATCGCTACACCGAAACTTGGACTAATTGCAGTAGTATTTTTAATCATTTATCCTATTATGTCAATTAATGGACAGAACAGTGTTCATGACGTTATCAAAACAAGGAATTCTGAACGATTTGTTGTAGATTATGATGCATCTAATAATTACAGAAGACAACCATTAGTTTACAATTTCTCAAAATCCATTCCGACCAACTGGCAATTGACTATTCAAAATAATTTATCCTATTCAGATTTGGAAAATGCCAAAACTGTGGTAAAGATTCAAGAACATGCGCCAAGCGAGAAGTTCATAGAATTAGCAATGTTTAGCGAGAAAACTGGCAAATTCTGGGTCGCCATTAATACAAACGAATCGGGATACATTAGAGTATATGAACGAGATAATGATGGATGGTCTAGGGATCAACCAATTTTTGTAGCACATGCAAACAATCAGGGTTTAACCATAACTAATGGTAAGAGAATCATAATTGACAAGCTCTCAGTAAATGATTTTATTGTTGGATCAGTTTCAATATATGGTAAAGATGAGGTAAATGATGCAAACAATTCAGATGGCGGTACAATTTCATTCGATATTCTTTTTGGTAATCCTGCCGAATCTCCATTATACTATGTCCCTTTAATAACGATCTTCGTTATTGGAGTAATCGTGCTGGTTCTAATTATTAGAAAAAAACGAGATTAAGTATTTTTTTCGTAATATTTGCAAAATTTTGTCAAGTGACAAACATTGCACTTTGGATTCTTCGGCAAACATATATTTTGACCAAATGTAACAAAAGTTTCATTTATTCTAGTCCAATACTTTCTCTCTATGGATTTTTGTAAGATAATTTCAGTTTCCTCAGGTTTTTTAGTATCAACAATTCCAATTCTATTGGAAATTCTATGAACGTGAATATCTACTGGAATTGCAGGTTTTTTGAATCCATACACAAGCACACAATTTGCAGTCTTTCTACCGACTCCTGGGAATGTAAGAAGATCACCTATATTGGGTGGAACCCTGCCATTATATTTTTTAACCAACATTTGGGACACTTCTTTTATTCTGGCAGCCTTTACGTTATAGAAGCCAATTTTCTGGATCAATTTCTTTAATTCCTTCAAATTTGCTTTTGATAACTCATCAGCATTCTTGAATTCAGAAAAGAGCGTTTTAATTACCTTGGTAGTAATCTCGTCCCTAGTACGTGCCGACAATATAGTTCCTATTAATATTTTGAAGGGATCGCCGCCTTCTTGAATTTGTAAGTTTTTCAAGGCTGTAGGTCTGACAAGACTGTTATCTTGAAGGGTCTTTTGCATTAATGCAATTATCTTACCGAATTTTACCATTATATCCTAAAATATAGATTCTTATTTTCATCATGAATAATTTTACAAAATAGTTTTTGATGGCAAATGGCTATTCATTCTTTTTTATTCTGGCTCTACCAGTTTTTCGTGGAGAAATATTTCCTACTTTTCTTCCAGGTGGAGTTGTCCTTCCTACTGATGATTGGCGACCTACGTGTTGATGTCTTCCACCTCCATGTGGATGATAAACTGCGGCTTGTGCTATTCCCCTCACTTTGGGATAAAGCTTGCCATGTGCAATCATGTATTTGGCCTTGTTTCCTGCCTTAAGAAATGGTTTTTCTTTTCTTCCTGCACCAGAAACAACTCCTATCATTGCCTTGCATTTAGGATTCAATATTGTAAATTTCCCTGATGGTAATTTTACCGATACACCTTGGGAGGTATGAGAAAATACGGTGGCAGATGATCCAGCTGACTTTACGAGCTTTCCACCATCCCCAACGTTCCTTTCTAGATTACAAATAAGGGTCCCATCTGGAATCGATTCCAGAATTAAAATGTTATTTGGTTTAAATTCGACATTATTTCCAATTTGAATTTTTTCACCAACTTCCATGCCATCAGGAGCAGGCAAATAGCTAATTTCTTTATTAAATTGAATTTTAGCCAAGGGTGCATCTCTTCCTCGTTCGTGAATAATGTCAACTATGGAACCAATTTCTTGTTCAGATGATTGTAAATTTGGATATTTGGCAGGTACAATTTTTCCTGTTTTAATGGATTGAAATTGTTTCCCTCCTCTTCCTCTTCTACGTACTAAAGTTCTTTTGCCCAATAGAGTCCAATCGAATTATTGAATATCATCATGATTTTAATCTTTTGGAAAATAGCCTACTTTTTTCTGATGTTTGGCTTACTAAGATTTGTGAAGAGTAATCCTCGACAAAGGTATAAAGATAGGTACGATAGTACTTGATATCGTGAGTCAAAACACTCTCTCGCTGAAGGTTCTCGAAGCATATACTCGAGACGTAGGTCGTGGAGTGGCTAGAATCGATTATGATTCAATGGACTCGTTAACTGCATCTACGGGTGACGTTATAGAAATCCGAGGAAAAAGAAGGACTGTAGCAAAATGTCTACCACTTTATCCTTCTGATGAGGGCAAAGGAATAGTAAGAGTAGATGGTCTAGTGCGAAACAACGCAGGTGTTGCCATTGGAGACACCGTAATTGTGAAAAAGATAAAAGCTGTACCCGCAGAAAAGGTAATTGTTGCACCGTTGGAGGCTATACCACCCATTGACGAACGTTACCTTGCTGATGCACTTGAAAGCGTACCATTAATTAAAGGTGATAATGTCATGGTTCCTTATTTTGGGGGCAGGCTTACCTTTCAAGTAATAGGAGTAACACCAGCATCAGATGCAGTACTGGTAACTCAGAAAACCATATTCCACATCGCAGAAAAAGGTGAAACCCTTAGAGGTGTTCCTCAAGTAACTTATGAAGACATTGGAGGACTAAAAGAAGAGATCCAAAAAGTTAGAGAAATGATAGAGCTGCCACTGAGACATCCTGAAATCTTTGAAAAATTAGGAATTGAAGCACCAAAAGGTGTATTATTATATGGACCTCCTGGAACAGGGAAAACTCTTCTTGCAAAGGCAGTTGCGAACGAAAGTAATGCTCATTTTATAAGTATTTCTGGACCAGAAATCATGAGTAAATTTTATGGTGAATCTGAAGCTCGGTTAAGAGAAATCTTCAAGGAAGCAAAAGAGAAGGCACCTTCGATCATATTTATTGACGAAATAGATTCAATAGCTCCCAAAAGAGAGGAAGTTACTGGTGAGGTCGAAAGAAGAGTCGTCTCTCAATTATTGTCTCTCATGGACGGACTTGAGGCAAGAGGAAAGGTTATTGTAATAGCCGCAACAAATCGTCCAAATGCAATAGATCCAGCTCTTAGAAGACCAGGAAGATTCGATAGAGAGATTGAGATCAAAGTCCCAGATAAGCGCGGGAGGCTGGAAATATTGCAGATTCATACAAGGAATATGCCTCTTGACACTGATGTGGAACAAGATAGAGTGGCTGCCGTAACACATGGTTTTGTTGGAGCTGATCTTGAATATCTCTGCAAAGAAGCTGCCATGAAATGTCTGAGAAGATTATTGCCTGAATTAAATTTGGAAGATGAAAAACTATCTCCTGACGTCTTAAATAAACTCATAGTCACTAAAGGAGATTTTGACAATGCAGTGAAAGAGGTCACACCGTCTGCTATGAGAGAAGTATATTTGGAATCACCAGATGTTCCTTGGTCTGCGATAGGCGGATTAGAGGGTATTAAGCGTGAATTACAGGAAGCTGTAGAATGGCCATTAAGATTTCCAGAACTTTATACTAAACTAGGACATTCTATGCCAAAGGGTCTATTGTTGCACGGTCTATCAGGAACTGGTAAGACACTCTTAGCCAAAGCTGTTGCCACCGAGTCTGAAGCCAATTTCATTAGTGTAAGGGGACCAGAACTGCTGAGCAAGTGGGTAGGAGAATCAGAACGTGGCATTAGGGAAATTTTTAGAAGAGCAAGACAGGCAGCTCCTTGTGTTGTATTCTTTGATGAAATAGATTCAATAGCCCCGGTCAGAGGAATGGGTGGAGATAGTATGGTTACAGAAAGAGTAGTGTCACAATTGCTTACAGAATTAGATGGTATCCAGTCACTTTCAGGAGTGGTAGTACTGGCTGCGACAAACAGAGCTGATATTATTGATACTGCATTGTTACGACCTGGGAGATTTGATAAAATCTTGTTAGTTCCGTTACCAGATAAATCAGCTAGACAAAAAATATTGGAGATACACAGTAAGGATAAGCCACTTGGTACAGATGTTGACTTGACCAGAATCGCTGAAATGACAGATGGTTTTAGTGGTGCTGATACCAGCTCTGTCGTTAATACAGCTGTATCATTGGTTCTACACGAATATCTCGCAAAATATCCCACACCTGAAGAAGCAGCAAAACATGCATCAGAGGCGCATGTAATGATGAGGCATATTGAAGAAGGCGTGAAAAAGATTAAAGCTCAAAGAGAAGGTAAACCGGGAGAGAAGGTTTCGGTACAGTACTACAGATAATATCTGTTCCATTACTCATTTTCTTTTGGATTAAATTATCACAATCTGTGAAGGTGATAGCAAACAATTCTAATCACGGCTGTATAGCTTTTCTCTAATGACTTCGTAGGCCTTGGCGGCATCATTCATACTCAGAATCAATATTATTTCATTTTGTGAGAAAAAAGCATTGTACAGGGGAATACGATTGTTGTGTAGTATGGAAAAAACAATTGACAGTACTTCATATGTGTTTTCTTTATCTGATTGAACAGTAATTGTAATTTTAGAAAGTCCATCTTTTATTTCTCCTGTGGCACCTTTGTGAGATGATTTAAACATACTTCGAATTTGATCTACGTCTTCAGCAAATAGTCGAATTTGCTTATTACTTCTAAACATATTGTATCCACTGCCCAATTCAAATATTTCATCTAAAACTTGATAAATCTCATCAGTTTCATGGAAGTCAATATCTATAATACTACCTGTTAGAGTCATTCTGACTCCTTCAAAAACTGGATGATATTCGTAGTCAATTTCATCCAAAGAATCTGCAAATCGTTTTATCGCTACTACAAGGGTATTAATGTTAACTTCAGACTTCGTAAGTTTTTCAACTTCTGGTTTAATCTTTTGCGCTAATGCAGTATAGTTTGCAATACCTGTGCTTAACGCCTGAAAATATAACGTGTTAGAACCAATAATTTGTTTAACTGCATGAGGTACGGAAAAAGTTTGAGGATACATACATTTCATACATGCTATAAAAGTAATAAACCTTTCTTCTATATCTAAAATACTACTATATGTACGAAAACTTACAAAATGTTAGAATTCGTGTTATGGAATCTTCGGTTAATCTATACGCGATCAAATTCACTCATATTGTTCTAATACAGTTGACAAAGAGTTTTTTTAAGTAAATCAAAAATATTGTCAGTATTGACTAAGCGTGAATTTATTATAGATAATGGAAGAGAAAGAATTCAGGACTTGGGGTATCTCCACAAAAATGTTGCAATTAAATATCTAATGAAGAGGCGAAGGTCACTGTTAATGACAAAAAATCTGGAAAAAGTAGAGGCTCTTTTTGTTGATCTTCCTAGGAAAATAAGTATAATTGGCAAACAGATTACCCACAATTATGAAGTTAACTGGGAAAGAAAAGGGGTGACTGAATTTGAAGGCTCAAGATTTGTATTTACGCTCAAGTCACTGGATAATTAAATAATACAAAAACAATCAAATTTTTCACGGTTTACTAGTATGATTATCTTTCATATCATGTCTTAGTATCATCGAAATCAAAATCCGCCAACACATTGTAACTTTCCTTCATTAAGAACTAAAATACTGCACTATCAGTTCTTTGATGCTTACTCAAATGCAGATCAATTTTAATATTCTTGTACTTTGATTATATCACTAGTTTCCATTCAATCGTCTCTATCAGTACCAGATTATCATTGTTCAATCTGATTTGAGCAGCTCAAATTATTTAGAAGAGTATTTATAAGATACAAATAAACCAAATAAGTATAACTATATATTCTGAATTTGGAGAAGACACTTGAAATATCCTATAAGAAATATTGTATTAGAAAAAATAAAAGAAGTAGGAAATTTGTCGGATAACGAGTTATTGAGCAGTTTAGAAAAAGATGGGGTACAAATAACAGCAGCCGATTTAAACAAAACGTTACTCGATTTAGAAATATTTGGATTAGTTAGAGTAAGTTGGTTAACAAAAGACAAAAGACGAATAGAGCTAGTTAAATGATGGATTTTTTTATTTTAAGTTGAATAACCCATAATATTTTGTTAACCCTAGTATCCAAAATGAACCCTGTGTTATACGATTCTCATATTCATCTCACTGATGCTGTATATGATAATTATTTGCCGTCAATTCTCATAACTTTGAAAGG